>NZ_PIZH01000484.1 GCF_002835825.1 Methanoregula sp.
TTTCATTGTTTTCATAGTGGTCTGACAACCCCCAAGACATAGTCTACCCTCTGCGTCGGAAGCGTCAGATGGGTATAAGGGACAGCATCATCCCCCCGGGGTATCGGCGGGTGCGGTATCAGTGACGCGGCTGCCGCCATGGTAGCGGCCGGCATCCTTGACTTTTCCGGAAAGTTTGCTGAAGGAAAACCCGGTGTCCGCGAGGGGCAGGGCGGCCCCGAATACCTCCTCGTCCAAAAAGAGAAGACAGCAACGGGCCGGGACATTGCCATAACAAGTGACGACCTTGCATACCTGATGGACTCAAAAGCTGCTGCCTGTGGCGCAATCGGTGTGCTGCTGAAAAAGTACCGGCTGGGGACCATGGATATCCGGCACGTGTACCTTGCCGGCGGATTTGGGGAGTACGCCGACCGGGACCGGCTGACCCGTTTTGGGATCATCCCTTTATTTCCCGGAGCGGAGTACCGGGCAATCGGGAACGGTTCGCTTGGGGCATCCTGCGCTGCCCTCCTCTCGCGAAAGAAACGCAGAGAGCTCGAAGAAGTTGCCCGCAGGATGGTCTATATCGACCTGCTTGTCGATGCCGACTTTATCGAGGAGTACACGGCTGCCCTTTACATTCCCGGGAAAAAAGAGTATTTCCGGTAGGGATCTACCGGAAGTGCAGCAGCACTCCGCGCCGGTGATATGGGATGGAAGCGTGGACGAACGCTCACTCGAAGAGCCATCCGAGGTCTTCGAGCTCCTCGATATGGGAGATCTGTTTGGTGATATCGGCCCTCTCGGGGATCTCGATCTTGGCCGTGATCTTGTTGGAACCGCCAAACGTGTCAAGCGTGGCCCCCAGCGCAACGAGATCCCGAAGGATCTCGTCCTGCATCCGTTTCCGGTCGCCCTCGCCAAGCTCGGCAATCAGCTGGAACTCGGGATGCTTGAGGATCGCGGTCTTATTGATGGTCACCCCGCTCTGGCTCTCCATGGCCGCATCGAAGGCTTCGCGGCGCATCCGCTGGTTCTCCATGTGGGAGCAGATACGGTACCCGCTCTTGATGGACGTGGCAATCTCGTCGATCTTGCCAACAATGAGCTCGACCATCGTTTGGAGGTTGTCCTGGGCATGCGTGATAGCAAAGAGGTGGAAGTCATCGGTATAGATCCACTGGATCTCGGTAGTATTGGCTTTCTTGTGGATCCGTTCGGTGATATCCCATTCGCTCCTGCGGAGTGTCAGCCCGAAGATCCTGATTGCGGGGGTCTTTCTTGCCTGAACCGGATAAACGTGGAGGTCATCGATAAGCGAAGACCCGTTCTCGCGGAATTCCCGGATCCAGAGTTCGAAGTACCGGGTCTTCGGGTGCGGGGGTTTTAAAACAACGCTGTCAAAGACCTTCCACTTGTACTCCATGACCTGCTGTATCTCGATCTCTTCCCCGACATCGATCAGGTACGAATGGTCCAGAAGGTTCTTGCCGGATTTCTGGTACTCGTGATAGATCACGTCGGTCATGGTATCTGCTCGTTAAGGACCCGGGGGAGGCAG
>NZ_PIZH01000485.1 GCF_002835825.1 Methanoregula sp.
ATCGTGAACGTTGCGCTCCCGACCATGGCTGCGTACTTCGACACGGATACCGGGACCATTGCCTGGGTGATCATCACCTACCTGCTGATGATGGCGGGGCTCATGCTCGTCTTCGGGAAATTCGCCGATCGGGGACTGGCTAAAAAGATCTTTCTCATCGGGTTTGGAGTCTTTACAGCAGCATCCCTTGCCTGCGGGCTTGCGCCGACGCTTGAGATCCTGCTTGCCGCCCGGCTCGTCCAGGGTGCCGGCGCCGCGATGATCGCAGCGGTTGCCCCGCTGCTCTGCGTCCGGCACCTCCCGGCAGGTATGCTTGCCATGGCTCTCGGTGTCCTTGCGGCCACGAGCTCGATCGGGTTTGCCGTAGGCCCGGCCATCGGAGGGATTCTCACCCAGTATTTCTCGTGGCACTGGATCTTCTTAATCAACATCCCGATCGGCATCGCCGGTATCCTCTTTGCGGCCCGGGTGATCCCGACAGACGATCCGGACGAGCACCCGGCACCCTTCGATTATTCGGGTGCGGTACTCCTCTTCATGGCAATGGCTCTCTGCACCGTCGTGCTGGAGGAAGGCCCGGAGCGGGGCATTGCCGATCCCCTCATTGCTGGCTGCATCGGACTTGGCATCTTCTCTGCCGTGCTCTTCGTGTTCCGGGAACTATCCGTGAGCCATCCGCTGATGAATATCCGGATCTTCTCCTCCCGGTCGTTCTCGGCAGTCCTGCTCGCCTTCATGCTCATGAACGTGGTCTTCATGGGGATCATCTATCTCCTTCCTTTCTACCTGACGGCAATGATGCAGTTCGACCCTGCCATGACCGGGATCTGCCTCCTCATCCCGCCTGCGGTCATCGCCCTCCTCTCTATACCGTTCGGGAGATGGTCGGACCGGACCGGGCGCCGGGCGTTTGCAGTGGCGGCGAGCGGGGTGATTGTCGCCTACAGCATCTTCTTTATGTTCCTCGTCCCGGAAGCCGGGATAATCCCCCTCCTCCTCGGCCTTGTAATGATCGGGATTTCCGTCGGCATCTTTGCCGGTCCTGCAGCAAGCCGGGTCATAGAAAGTGCCCCGGAGGGAGAGGAAGGGACCGGCTCCTCGCTGATGGTAACGACCATCTACTTCGGCGCAGTCCTCGGTACAGCTGTTTACGCGGCGATCTTTACGCTCGTGACAGCAGGTGCCGGAGGGGTTGTTGCGTTCGCGGATCTTGATGAAGCAGCGTTCCTCTCGGGATTCCGGCTCACGGTCGCGGCGGGGATTGCTCTTGGGGCCCTTGCGCTGGTGTTGTCAGCGGTTGTGCCGGACCGGAAAAGGGCTTGAGCGTAAGACCGGTTCTTCTTTTTTCTTGTGCGTGATTTCGGCCGGACCGTGCTGAAAAAATTTTAAACGCGATCATAAGGTGTCAGTTTGTGAGGCGATTGTAGGTTAATTAACCTACAAAACTATTGTACAACCGACAATTATTCTGCGGCTCCGGCGTAAGCAGCCGGGTTGGTCAAACGAACGTTGCCTGAAAAATTTCAGGCAGGGTCTGAAG
>NZ_PIZH01000486.1 GCF_002835825.1 Methanoregula sp.
ACGTTTTCATGCAACCCGCAGCCACGGGTAGCGGAGGGGCAGCCACGCGGGAACGCCGACGTGAGTGCAATGATGGACGACAGCGACGGGATTGCCCTTTCGCTCTACGACCTTATGAGCGTGAACGAGAATTGCGGTTTTGCGCTCGATTCATCGAACCTTCCCCTGCCCGTCGGTATTCCTGCAGAACAGGCACGGGAACTTGCACTCTAGGGCGGCGGTGACTATGAGCTGATCTTCACCATCGCACCGGACCGGTTCCCCGTCGAAGGCGTGCCTGCGACCGTGATCGGCACGGTCACTGAGAAAAAGGCAGTCATGGTTGACGGTATCCCCCTTGAAAAGCGGGGCTACCAGCACCGGTGGGAATAACTTATTTTTCCCGCCTCACCCCGGCTCCTCACAGTTTCCTTAAATACAAGGCGCAAGAGACATTTCTTCAGAAGAGCACAGACGGGAAGCATGTATGGAACCACTTGAGAGCAGGATGGCACGACTGACACCGGAACAGCGGATGGAAGTCGAAGATTTTGTGGATTTCCTCCTCCTGAAGAATAATTTCCGGCAGGATCCCATGGCAGTGTCAATCCCGTCACCTGTCCTGATGAACGCCCCCCCGGTCCTGTCTGCGGAACCGGCACCGGCATTACCGTCACAGCAGGTGTCGGCTCTGGTCATCCCTGAAGAAGTGTCCCTGCCTGACCATGGTCCAGTCCCGGAATCCTCCCCTATTCAGGAGATTGTGGATGTTGGGGAGGACGGGTACATGGACTATGGCAGATTCGAGCAGGCTGCGGCACTCAAAAGAGAACCTGAAAAGAGCGCGAAACGAAAGGTTATTGCTCGCGAGACAAGGGAAAAGTCCGGCCACCTGCTCGAATGGGTGGACTGAGCCGGCCTTTCGAACACTTACATCGAGCGATACGTCCTATAGTACAACAATTTATCGACAATGGTTTTTTCTGAGCCGGAATAGAGGGCAACAATCACCCGGATACGATCGGTTCCACGGGTTCCCTGCAGTCTCACTTCAGAGAGCCGTTGGTTGAAATTGAGCTTCCCCTCGGTCTCAGTCCCGTCTGACCGGGTCAGAATAACCCGGTTGTCTTTAACAAGGCCCATCCCCGGTCCGCCATTGAACGTTACGGTCACCATGGCGTTGCTGTTGTCCTTGTTCGCATCGATGTACAGCTCTGTATCCTTTGCAAGGGTCTGTGTCGGTTCCACGGTCAATACCACCGTGTTCACCGGAGCATCCGAGCTCCGGTAGTCTATTGCTGATGGGGTGCCGGCATTGCCGGAAGCGTTCAGGCCCGCAGGCAGGCTGAAGATCCCTGTTACAATCACGACTGAAATAAGGATAACCACAACAAGGGCAACACCTGCAGCAGCAAGTATTTTTGTATTCCGCACGGGAGCTGCTGATAAGGGGGGGCTGCCGGCAGATTCTCCAGTCTCCTCTTTTGGCGTATGAGTGACAGGAGTAGTTTCGGGGATCTGCACGGGGGAGGGGCCATCAGGGACTTCCTGAGGCAGGGG
>NZ_PIZH01000487.1 GCF_002835825.1 Methanoregula sp.
CGTGTATGCAATGGTGTCGTCCGGCACTTCACATGCCCCGTACCGGTACGACCATGCCAAGTATGTTGTCATCGACCGGACAACCGTCCTCGTCGTGAGTGAGAATTTCAAGTACAACGGGTTTGCACCGGAAGGGGTCTCGGGCAACCGGGGGTGGGGCGTTGTCCTGCACGATCCTGCAACGGCAGTATACTTCGCCACGGTATTCCAGGAGGACTTGCGGAGCCCTTCGGTTGTCCCGTACAATGGTGGGCCCGGGCGGCAGGAAATCCTGTCCACGGAGACGCACGCCCCGGCGTTTCGCCCGCAGACGTTTACCGGTGCAACCATCCGCCCTGTCCTTGCACCCGACACCAGCAGCCAGATAACTGCGCTGATCGCTTCCGCAGAGAAGAGTATCGACATCGAGGAAGCCTACATCACGAACGAGACCCGGGTCATCCTGAACCCCTTCCTCTCTGCGGCAATCGATGCCTCGCGACGCGGGGTGAAGGTACGGGTGCTTTTGGATTCCTATTGGTACAATACCGAAGGAAACAATGACAATGACGAGATGGCTGCACTTATCAACCGCATTGCCGCGGCCGAACATCTCCCGCTTGAGGGCCGGCTGGCAGACCTTGAAACAAGTCATCTTGCGAAGATCCACAATAAAGGGGTCATTGTCGATGGCAGAAGGGTACTGGTCAGCAGCATCAACTGGAACAGCAATTCCCCGAACTTCAACCGGGAAGCCGGTGTGATCATCGACCATCCCGGGGTTGCCGGATATTTCACGTCCGTGTTCGAAGATGACTGGAATCCCGCTGCAAGGGCTCCTGGTACCGGAACGGATTATGTAAAGATTACCGTAGTGCTGCTGGTTGTTGGTGCCCTGCTGGGATACAAGTACTATCGCAGGAGAAGGTATTCCTGAGTTGCCGGTGGACAATCCCTGAACGGTGGATGAGAAAAGGTCAGAATGGGTTCTTCTTTTTGGCGCACTGGCATACATCACAGAGATTGATGTCGCTCTCGCCCGTGACAACGGCAAGGGCCCAGCGGTCGATCATCAGGTTAAGTTCCGAAGAGATCTCGACCTCTCCTGCACCCCGCTTCCTGCTCAGGTACTGCGAGACTGCCGCTCTTGTGACGCCAAGTTTTTTCGCCGCGTCGCTCTGGCTCAGTCCCTGCTTCTGCACCAGCCGGAAGACCATCTCGGCCCGCATGGGGGGCAGGAGGCTTCTGACCATGGTGTCGCAGTGCATCAGGGTACAGCAGTGCTTTGTCATGCAAATGCACTCTGGGGCTTTTCCACGTAGGAAGACCTGTTCTGGTAGATGATCTGGCGGGCATCCCGGAAGTTGAACTTCTCGATGATGAGACCGCGCTCCTTGAGTTTCTTCAATGCATAGCGGACGGTCCGTGGTGCAAGCCGGCTCTTGCTGACAATGTCCTTGTGGGTCATTGACCCGCCGTCATCCAGGATCCGGAGCACCGTCTTTGATGAGGGTGGTAGTGTTGCTGGTTGCATGTGAGTGATGTTAACACTGTTAACA
>NZ_PIZH01000022.1 GCF_002835825.1 Methanoregula sp.
GCCGTAAGGCTCTGTTGTAACATAATCCGCTGCCGCTTTCGTTTGTGCATCGGCATTGGCCACGGCAATGCCAATCCCGGCGGCCTGCAGCATCTCGATATCGTTCACCGAGTCCCCTGCTGCAAGGAACTCTTCCGGCTTTTTGCCAAGGGCATCGGCAAGGGTCAGGAGCGTGGTCCCCTTGGTGATCCCCGGGGTCTGGAGGTGGATGGCAAACCCGGTGTCGATGACGTTGACCGGGTGATCGGAGAGGAGCCGCCGCACCTCATCTACCGAAACGGTCCGGGCGAACGCGAGGTCGGCAAACCGGTAGGTCGGGCTGTAGAGGTTCAGTTCAGTTCCCTGCTTTCGGAAATAGGCCTGGAGCGCCTCAAGAGCCACCCTGACGGCAGCCTGATCCCCCATGATCCTGGGTGTACCGTCAAACCCAATCCGGTACACGCCCCCGTTCTCGGCAATAAACGTTCCTTTTGTTCCGATCATCTTGCAGAGGGCGTCCATGAGGCAGGAGGTGTTCCCGCTTGCGAGCACTACCTCGACCCCGTTGTCCACGAGCGAGCGGATTGTCTCGATGGCGCCGGTATGGATCCTCCGGTCGGGACCGGTGATGGTGCCGTCGATGTCGGTGATGAGTGCTTTCAACACAATTATACTTCTGGCGGCCTGGCATTAAATCATCACGATTGAGAAAAAAAAGAGAGGGTTCCCGGTATCCCGGGAGATATCACACAGACTTGAGACCTGCCTCTTCGACCATGAACGGCGCCTCGCCCTCAGGGAGGTTGGGGCTGTCCACGAGACGTGCAATGCGTTTCCCTCCCTTGCTCTTCCGGAGGTAGAGACGGAAGGTCGCGGTGTGCCCGACGATGTTGCCACCGATCGGCTTTGTCGGGTCGCCGAAGAAGACCGCCGGGTTGGACATGACCTGGTTGGTTACAAGGCCCACGGCGTTGTGCTCGTCGATGAGCTTGAAGAGCTCGTGCATGTGCCGGTTCAGTTTCTGCTGCCGGGCGGCAAGCGTGCCCCGGCCGGCGTACTCTGCACGGAAGTGGGCGGTGAGCGAATCGATGATGAAGAGCTTGACGGGTTTGCCGTTCTCCTTGAGCTCGGTAGCGAGCTCGCGGGAGTTGTCGATTAAGAGCATCTGGTGGTCGGAGGTGTGGGCCCGGGCGATATGGATATTGTCAAGAAACTCCTGGACATCCGGAGCATTGTCGAGGCCGAGGCCGTTGACCATCTGCTCGATACGCTCCGGGCGGAAGGTATTCTCTGTATCGATGTAGATGACGCTGCCGTTAAGTCCCCCGTCTTCTTCCGGGAGCTGGACGTTGACTGCCATCTGGTGGACGATCTGACTTTTACCGGAACCGAATTCACCGTACATTTCGGTGATGGCCTGGGTCTCCATGCCTCCTCCCAGCAGGGTGTCCAGTTCCGGGACACGGAACGAGAGTTTCCGGACATCCTTGCGTGCTTCAAAGATATCCTTGCCGGCCTTGAACCCCCCGACATCGGCAGCCTCCCGGGCGGCCGTGATGGTCTTCTTTTCCGTGTACCTCTCTCTTCTAACCATCTGACGCTGCTCGGCCGGTGATGCCGTTGCTATGCTCTCGACCGAGAGGTAACCGGCTTCCCGGAGTTTTTCCGCAGTGCTCGGGCCAACGCCCGGTAAATCTTCAATCTCGAGTGGTCCTTCAGCCATTTCTTGTAACACTCCTATGGCACAACAAGATGGAAAAGACTAGCGTATAAACCCCCCAGCGTGCGCAGGGTGAAAGTGCTGCTCAACCGTCCAGGGCTTTCTTTACAGACGCTATGTGCGCTGTTACCGTCTCAGGCGTGATCGCTATTGGTACTATCTCTTCCGGCAGGATACGGCTGCCCTGTACTGTACCGGTGACCCTCAGTTCCGTCCCGGCAGGGAAGTCTGCCTCGATAAGGTACCGTTCGCTGCCATTGTCGATGAAGGTGCACCCCGGGCCCGGGATGATGGTCCCGGAGAAGACAATGGGCCGGGCCCGTTCATCGGGGACCCTTACCACGCTTCCCCGGCCGGCTGCAAGCTCGATGTTCCCGAACCGGCCGGGTTTTGCGGTGGCATGGAAGACCTCGATGGTGTCCCCGGTGGCCAGCGGGACGAGGGCATGATCGCCCCAGAGCACAACGTTCAGGTCGTCGCTCCCATCAGTAATTACGATATTTCTCACCCATGAGGAATTGCCGTTCCGCGTGGTGAACGACCGGGGCTGCTGCACCTGCTTCACTTTGCCCGTAACGGAATAGATCCCCTGGTCGCTCACCGAACCTGGTGGCGTGAACGGGACGGACACCGCCAGGTCCGTGGGAACGACCGTGCTCTTCTCGTCCAGGCTGTAACTCCGCCCCTCGTCGCGCTGGTTCGGTTTTGCCCCGGTAATGTGGAGGCAGGTTCCCGGTGACACGGGCAGGAGGAGTTCCGGCGCCCATGCAACAAGCCGTGCGGTCCCCGCGGCATCCGCAATAAGGGCCTCCACCATCTCCCCGGTCGTTCCGTCGCGGCGGGTATATGACCGGGGTTCCCCGCGGAAAACCAGGAGAACGTTGAGGTCGACCGGCTCGTTCGAGAGGCTGCCGTTCCCGTTTTTCTGTACCGTGCCGGCGATCTCGATGCTGACTTTCCGCAATGCCAGTGCATAGATCTCCCGGGTATTTTTCCCGGGGTGGCGGCCAATGACTTCGAGGACTTCGCCAGCCTCGACATCCAGCGCAGCCCCTGCTTTCTCATCCCAGAGGACAACACGGGTGGTCCCGGTCTCATCGCCAAGGAGGAGCGTTGCGACCCAGCCTTTCTCCCCGTCGGCCCGGTCGAACTCTTTTGGCTCGGTCTTGTCAACGACTTTCCCGAAAAAAGAAAAAAGGCTGGACTTTGCACTGAGTCCCTTGATCTTCACGTGCTCCCGGCCCAGCTCGCCGACCACCATCATTGCGGCAGTCGGCTCGTCCACGAGGTCCCCGCACTCGTCGATCTTCTTCTCTACGCGCTGTTCGAACTCCTCTTTTGTGATGAGGTCGTCGACCAGCGCATGGTGGAAGAGCACAGGGCAGGTCCTCCGCTACTTTTGAACAGGAAGGCCGCTTTTGATCATGGAGTGGCGGGGGAGGTTCATAGCTGCATCTTCCGCATCCGCTCGATCGCCTCGTTGATCCGGGCAACCGGTCGGGTGATGGCAAAGCGCACATAGCCTTCGCCGCTGGCACCAAAGCCGACACCCGGGGTTGCAACGATCCCGGCTTCGGTGAGGAGACGCCCGGCAAAGGCCATGCAGTCCTTTGCGGGGACCCAGACATAGAAGGTCGCTTTCGGGAGCGGCACATCGAAGCCAAGGCCCTGCAGGCCTTTTACCAGCACGTCGCGACGCTCCTGGTAGATTTTGCAGGCATCCTTCACGCAGTCCTGCGGACCGGACAGGGCAGCGATGGCAGCGTGCTGAACGGCATCGAAGACCCCGGAGTCCACGTTCGTCTTGACCCGGCCGAGCCCCGCGATAACCTCGGCATTACCGACCGCCATGCCGATACGCCAGCCGGTCATGTTAAAGGTTTTCGAGAGCGAGTGCATTTCGATACCGACCTCCATGGCACCGGGGGTTTCGAGGAAGGAAGGTGCCTTATAACCGTCGAAGGAGACCTCGGAGTACGCATTGTCCGAGACCACGACGATATTATTGTCGCGGGCAAAGTCCACGACTTCCTTGTAGAACCCTGCCGGGGCTATGGCGCCGGTCGGGTTGTTCGGGTAGTTGATGTACAGGATCTTTGCAGCCTTTGCCACCGTTTTCGGGATATCGGAGAGCACGGGAAGGAAATTATTCTCCCGTAAAAGCGGCATATCGTGCACCGTTCCCTCGGCAAAGAGCGTGCCCGTCCGGTACACGGGATAGCCGGGGCTTGGGGCAAGGACATAGTCGCCGGGGTTGACGAACGCTTCGCCGATGTGGGCGATACCGTCCTTGGAACCCATCAGGGCAACGACTTCCTTATTCGCATCAAGTGTAACGCCAAACCGCTTCCTGTACCAGCCGGCAACGGCGCTCCGGTAGGCCGGCATGCCGGCATAGTCCGGGTAGTGGTGGTTTTTGGGATCCTTTGCAGCCTCGATGAGCGCCTCGACGATATGGGGCGGTGTTGCAAGGTCCGGGTCCCCTACGCCAAGGTCGATGAGGTCGACGCCTTTCTTCCGCTGTTCGGCTTTCATCTCGTCGATCCGTGCAAAAAGGTACGGCGGGAGACTGCTCATGCGTGATGCGTACATAAGTACTCACTATTGGCGCTGGCGTCTATAGAATCTAACGCCTGCATGTCGCCCGGAAGAGAGCGAGGATATACGCTTATGAGCAGGGAACGGCAACACGTCACCTATGGAAAAGAACGAAGCAGACCTGCAGGAGATCTGCGTGATCTGGTCAACGGTCCCCCTATCCCGTTCAGAGGATATCTCAAAGCGCCTTCTGGAGAAGGACCTCGTTGCCTGTGTCAACATCACCCCGGTACGTTCCCTGTACCGGTGGAAAGGTGAGGCCTGCGATGACGAGGAACACCTGCTGATCATGAAGACCCGCCGGAGTCTTGCCGATGCCGTCATACGGGCATTAAAGAGCATGCACCCGTACGAGGTTCCCGAGATCATTGTCCTGCCGGTCATTGCCGGCCACCTGCCCTACCTTGCCTGGGTACTGGAGGAGACGCGCGGACCATGATCCATGTCCATCGCGGGATCCAGGTCACTGGCGGCATTGCACAGGAGACCGACGATGCGGTTGTCATCGAGGACCGGTTCGACCTCCTGCTGAACGACAGTCCGGTGACAACGATGGTTGCGAGCCGCGACCAGCTGCGGGAACTGGGCGCAGGGTACGTGATCAGCGAAGGGCTGGTCCGGTGCGTGGACAAGGTGAATCTTGACGGGGACAGGATCCTGGTCTACTCCGATACCGGCTGCGACCTGAAGTGGAGGAAGAGTGAGACCGGATCCTCAGGAGGGCAGAGTTTCATCTCTCCTGCGCAAACGGTGGTGTCGGATATCCGGGTCACCCCCGATGATGTGATCGCTATCACCCGGGAGATCGAGACGGAACTCTGGCGAAAGACCGGGGGGGTCCACTGCTCGGTGCTCTTCTGCAACGGGAACCTCCTTGCCAAGAGCAGTGATGTGGGCCGGCACAACACGGTCGACAAGCTCGTGGGCTATGCGGTCCTGAATGGTATCGATCTCTCCCTCTGCGTGATCGGCTGTACCGGCCGGCAGCCCGCAGGGATGGTCCGGAAATCCGCCCATGCCGGCATTCCGGTAATTATCTCGCGGGCGGCAACGACCGACAAAGGGATCGCCGAGGCAGATGCAGCCGGGATCACCCTCATCGGTTTCTCCCGGGGGGACCGGTTCACGATCTACACGCACCCCGGACGAATCACACCGCTTGCTTAAAAATAAGTCCTCTGCTTCTATACGCAAGATTATTTCCTGTGGCTGATTAAAGAAAGTACGATTATTCAGGGACGGGTCAATTGTGGCAGATGAACAACCAGCTAAATCCGCAACAGCTCTCCTCGTGCTCGGGTGCCCGCAGGTGCCGGTGCAGACGAGCATTGCGCTGTATCTTATCAACCGGCTGAAGAAGGCTGGGATAACGCCGGTCGTTGCCGGCAACAAGGCGGCAAATACCCTGCTCGTGGTTGCAGACCAGGACCGCCATTACCTCGGGGAAGTGATCGACCTTGACCGGGCCATAGGCCTTATCACGGACGGTAAGCGCACGTTTGACTTCTGCTTTGTCTTCATCCACAATGATGCGGGGGTCAGTTACGCGGCAACACTTGGGGCAATTTCGCAGGCAAAACTCTACGGCCTGGTGTATGGCGAGCATTTCGAGGATCAGGCAAAAAAGATCGACTTCCCCTGCACGGTCATAGCGGCAAAGGCCGTCCACAACCCCCTTCCCCTGAAGAAAGCAATCGACGAGGTGGCACCATGGGCTGCGTAGAATCGATGAACTACGAGATCGTCCTCCGGGACGCGACATTCAAGGAATCGCGGGACTACATACGGGGCCATTTCAAGGAATCCATTGACGTGCAGCCCGGCTTCAAGGTCTTCGATGTC
This sequence comes from Methanoregula sp., assembly GCF_002835825.1. Classification (GTDB taxonomy): domain Archaea; phylum Halobacteriota; class Methanomicrobia; order Methanomicrobiales; family Methanospirillaceae; genus Methanoregula. The sequence continues at coordinate 6,140 of NZ_PIZH01000022.1, forward strand.
CATGTCATCGGCCTCCCCCCGATCGCCATCGGGCTTGACGGCGATTTCGTCATCTTCCCGTACACAAAACCCTGCCACGGGACCTTCCTCCTCCGGGTCGAGGACAAGGCAGAGGCAGCCCGGCTCCGGGCATTGAAAAAGTAACAGCCTGACTCTCCTCCCGTTTTCTGTGTGCCGGAGGTTGTACCTCGCAGTCTGTGATACTCAGGGATACTCAGGCGTTGTGGGACAAAGCATCCGGTGACAATCCCCTATCGCTATATATCTGGTAGATCAATAAGGAACTATACGGGGTGAGCATGGCCGGCAAAGCAAAAATCCTGCTGATGGACGACGAGCAGATTATTCTTGACGTGACAAACGAAGTCCTCGCGTTCCTTGGCTATGATGTCATGTTTGCCCAGGACGGGACGGCCGCGGTTGAGTTGTACAAGCGTGAAAAGGAGGCCGGGGCCCCGTTCGATATCGTCATCCTCGACCTCTCCGTCCCTGAAGGCATGGGCGGGAAGGAGGCGATACAGAACCTGCGGGAGTACGACCCTGCGGTGAAGGCCATCGTCTCCAGCGGGTTTGGAAACGACCCTGCGGTCACTGCATATGCCGACTACGGGTTCTCCGCAAAGCTCACCAAGCCCTACAAGATCACTGACATGAAGGCAATCCTTGAAGATCTGCTGAAAAAGTAACGGGATACCGGCCCCGTGCAGTCCTGTCAGGTACCGGCTTTTCTCTCAATTTTTGTAATTGCGTTGTCTGTTGCACGCCGGACGTACTCGTCCTTGTCGTCGGAAAGTGCCCGGAGGGCATCGAGCGCACGGGCATCGCCGATGTTGCCGAGGGCATCTGCGGCTCCCCAGCGCACGTACCAGTCACCGCTCTTCAGGCACTGGATCAGGGTATCGACCGGGGCATCGCTCCCGAGCTTCCCGAGCGCCCAGGTGGCCGGGACCTGCACAAACGAGTCCGGTTCCTTGAGGGCCTTGGAGAGGCAGACTGCGGCCCTTTTGTCGCCGATCTTCCCGAGCGCGTCGGCAGCGCTCCAACGGACGAACCAGTCCATGTCGTTCACCGACTGGATCAGCGGTTCGACAGCCCGCGTGTCTCCGATCTCCCCGAGGGCCCACGCTGCCCGCACCCGGACCCACCAGAGCGGGTCCTTCAGGGAAAGGATCAGCGGTTCCACGGCAGGTTCCCCGATGATCGAAAGGACATAGGCGCTCCGCCACTGGGTGTCGCTGTCCTCGTCATGCAGGGCTGTAATCATGGGGGGGATCGCCACCGGCCCCATCCCGGCAAGGACCCGGGTTGCATGCCACCGGACATCGTGGTCCTCCTCGGACAATGCCCGGAGCAGCTGCGGGATCGCCCGCTCCCCGATATGCCCAAGGGCAAGGCCGGCCAGCCACCGGATATCGTGGTCATTCTCCCGCATGGCACGGATCAGGGGCTTGATTGCCGGCTCCCCGATGTCCCCGAGTGCAAGGGCAGCCCGCCACCGTATCCCGAGGTTCTGGTGCCGGATCGCCTTGATGAGCCCGTCCATGTCCATGCCGCTTGTCGTGTGGATGGAGTAGGCCTTCCTGTCGGTACCTGTATTCTGCATCTCCAGTCTGTTCACCCCTGTTCTGATGATTGGTTTCGTGCTATTTGAATATGCCGAATGAGCAGGATCCGGGGAGATCCGGGGCAGGGATAAGGATATCCGGGCTGATTCCGGTTTTTCCGGGCATGTTTCGTGCAACCATGCCAACGTATATACGCACCATGGCAGCACCGTATCATACGGAGATACCATGGCAGAAGAACGGGAAGTATCGGTTCTTGTCGGGGGGAGAGCAGGGGATGGGATCAACAATGCCGGTGCACTGGTAGCCCGGCTGATGAGCCGGCTCGGATACCGGATCTACCTGTATTTCGATTACCCCTCGCTCATCCGCGGGGGGCATAACTTCGCCGTGATCCGTGCCGCCACCCGCGAGGTGGGAACCTGCCGGGAGAAGGTGGATTTTGTTCTTGCCTTAAACCAGGAGACCGTGACCCGGCACCAGGGGATGGTCCATGACGGTACCGCGTTTGTCTTCAACGCGGATCTGGTGAAGTCCGAAGGCCAGGGCATCCCTGTCAAAGCAATCCTTGCAGCTGAGCAGGCCCCGGAGATCATGGGGAACTCTGTCATGATCGGCGGTTTTGCAAAGGCTGCCGGTATAGAATGGGCACAGGTCGAGGACGTGTTCCGGGCAGCGCTCCCGAAGGGGACGGATTTGAACCTGAAGGTTGCAAGGAGGGCGTACGACCAGCTCGCGGTTGTCCGGAAGATCCCGGAACGCGGGAGCCCGCCGCTTTCCCTGGTGACCGGGAACGAAGCGATCGGGCTCGGGCTTATCCGGGGCGGGCTTGATGCTTATGTCTCCTACCCGATGACGCCCTCGTCAAGCCTTCTGCACTTCCTTGCCGGTGAGAAAGAGAAGTTCGGGATCACGGTTGTCCACCCGGAGAACGAGATCGCCGTTGTCCTGATGGGGCTCGGGTTTGCCTATGCCGGAAAAAAGGCAGCGGTCGGCACCTCCGGTGGAGGGTTCTGCCTGATGACCGAGGGGCTCTCCCTTGCCGGTATGGCCGAGCTGCCGCTTGTCTTCGTGGTCTCCCAGCGGACGGGGCCATCGACCGGTCTTCCCACGTACACCGGGCAGTCCGAGCTTCAGTTCGTCCTGCACGCCGGGCAGGGGGAGTTCCCCCGGCTGATTGTTGCCCCCGGCGATGCCGGTGAGGCCCTCGCCTGGTCCGCCATTGCACTGGACATTGCCTGGCAGTTCCAGGTCCCGGCCTTCATCCTTCCCGACAAGACCCTGTCGGAAGGGACTTACAGTGTTGACACCGCTGCACTCCCCTCGCGGGAAGACGGGCCTGCGGGACCGGGCAGGGCCGCATCCCCCTCACTCCCGTACCGCCGCTATGCCGATATGCCCGATGGAGTCTCGCCTCCTGCATTCCCCGGCACCCCGGGTGCGGTCGTGAAAGTGAACAGCTATGCCCACGATGAATACGGGTATACGACAGAAGAGGGAGACATGGTCTCCCTGATGACAGAAAAGCGGCTCCGGAAGCAGGAGGCGCTCGCCCGTGCAATGAACACCTTCCCGCAGGTCAATGTCCTTGGGAAGGCGGATGCTCCCGTGGCCCTCCTCTGCTGGGGGTCGACAAAAGGTGTCTCTGCTGAAGTGGGAGATGCCCTTGGGCTCCGGGTGGTCCAGCCGGTTGTCCTCGAACCGTTCCCCACAACCCAGCTCAGGGTTGCCCTTTCCGGCACGACAAAACTTATCTGCGTTGAGGAGAACGCGACCGGCCAACTGGCAGCGATTGCGTCAGAATACGGCATCGCCGTTGATGAGGAGATCTTCCGGTATGACGGGCGCCCGTTCACGTACGAGAGCCTGCTGGCAAAAGTACAGGAGGTGATCCTATGACCGGCCGGAACCTGATCACGGATGTCCAGAACACGTGGTGCCCAGGGTGCGGGAATTTTACCATCCAGCACACGCTCAAGGCGCTCCTTGACGGATGGGAGAAGGAAGGACGGTCGCTTGACAACGTGGTCCTCGTCTCGGGGATCGGCTGCCATGCGAAAATTGCCGATTACCTCAACATCAACAGTTTCTACTCCCTCCACGGCAGGACGATCCCGGTAGCGACCGGGATCAAGCTGGCCAACCCTGACCTCACGGTGATCTGCTGCTGCGGCGACGGGGACTGTTACGCGGAGGGGCTCGATCACCTGGTCTTTGCCGCGAAACGGAACATCGACATCACGGTCATTGTCCACGACAACCGGGTGTACGGCCTTACCACGGGCCAGTACACGCCCACGTCCCCGCTGGGATTTAAGGGGAAGTCAACGCCTTCCGGTACGGCAGAACTCCCGCTCAACCCGGTCGAGCTGATGCTTGCCTGCGGGGCAACGTTCATTGCACGCGGGTACACGAAGAAGATGGACCAGCTCAAAACCCTGATCCGGGAGGGGGTAGCCCACAAGGGATTCTCGTTCATCGACGTGCTCCAGATCTGTGCAACCTTCTTCCCGGCGGCCGATTACTATACCCCGCGGGTGTATGAGCCGGCCGACCACGATCCCGCGGACTTTCAGAAAGCCTGCCTCCTTGCCCGGGAATGGGACTACAACTCCGATGCCCGCATAGCGCTCGGGGTCCTGTACCGGAAGAGCATGCCGGGGTTCGGCGAACGGGTGGCAGTACCCAACAGGACAGCATCCGAGAGGGAGCAGGCAGTCCGGGACATCATTGCAGCACGGATTTAACCCGGGCGGTTCCATGGATGAAAAGAGTGCCCTCGTACGGAGACCCCGGGTTACCGCGAGGGCCGGGAATTACCGGAAGAAGGAGAGCATTCGTGAGAAGCAGGGAAAATGACCGGAAGGCCGGATCGGCCGAACAGCCCGGAGGTCCGTGGGACTGGATGCAGACTGCCACCGGCCGCCTGATCCTCCTCCCCCTCATCCTTTCCGGTGCCTGGATCCTTGAGATTTTCCTCTTCCAGGGATGGCCTCATGTCTTCCTGCACCCGGAACCCTTCGGGCTGCTCTTCTATACCCTGATGACCTGTATCTTTATCGGGATCCTTGTCCCCGTGGCGCTCATGCGGCAGGCATTCCTCCGGGGGGATGCCAACATGCACCAGCTGGGATTCCGATCCACGCGGCGCACCCTCCTGATGGCCGGCCTGACCCTGCTGATTGTCTGGATGGCAGTTGTCCTCCAGAATCCCTTTGCCACCGATCGCCCGGGGTTCGTTTTTGTATACCTTCTCCTGCTGCCGACCGGCATTGCTACTGCCATGGTCTGCTGTGTCCTTGCCGGGACGCACGTGCAGGCGTTCGTCCGCGAGCGGGGGGCACTCGTTGCCATCCTTGCCGGGACGGCTGTATCGGCGCTGCTCTTTGGCCTCTCCCTGACGGCGCACTTTCCGGACGCCGTGACCCCGGTATCTTTCCTCCGCTTCCTCTCGGCCGGCGCCCTCTCTGCCCTCTTCTTCTTTGCCGTGCGGGATGTCTGGGCGGTCTCGATTGTGGTTACGGCCAGCCTTGTCTGGCTCACGGCCGGGTGGCTGGACCCTGCACAGGTCTCCCTGCACTATCCCGCAGTCCTCGCCGCAGCCCTGCTCAGTGCAGGTATCCTGGCAGCACTCCAGTGGTACCTGTCCCGGCATTATATCACCATCCCTGCCCCGCCCGGATAATTCCCATGATGGCTGTTCAGACAGGGGAGCAGTCATACGTATCATGCGGTCCTCTATGATTGCCTCCTGCTGGATTGCCACCACAATCCTTAACAGGATACACCGGATATCCGGTACTGATGACGGGATCGCTCATCACCCCCGAAATCTTTGCGTTTGTTATTGTACCCGTCCTGATCTTCCTTGCCCGTGTCTGCGACATGAGCCTTGACACGATCCGGGTGATCTTCGTCTCGAAAGGGATCCGTTACCTGCCCGCAATCGTCGGTTTCTTTGAGGTGATCATCTGGCTGGTTGCCATCGGGCAGGTGATGAATAACCTCACCAATGTTGTCTGCTACCTTGCGTACGGAGCCGGGTTCGCAACCGGCACCATCATCGGCATGGCCATCGAGGAGCGGCTCTCGCTCGGCCTTGCCATTGTCCGGATCATCACGGATGAGGACCCGGCCCGGCTCCTCCAGGTCCTGCGTTCGCACGAGTTCGGCGTTACGGCACTCGACGGGGAGGGGGGCAAGGGCAGGGTGAAGGTCATATTCACCATCATCAAGCGGCAGGATCTCCCGCATGTCGTCTCGATCATCAAGGACTTCAATCCCGATGCCTTCTACTCGGTCGAGGATGTCAAATCAGTGGCAGAAGGAGTCTTCCCTTCCCATAACTCCCATGCACTCCTCCGGTGGGCAGATCTCCTGAACCTCCGCCCGAAGGGGAAATGAGGGATACTCCTCCCTCCCGCAACCAATACC
>NZ_PIZH01000488.1 GCF_002835825.1 Methanoregula sp.
CACGGTTCCTTTGCATCTATTGCATCAAGATCGGCGATTAACCTCCGGTGCTGATAATCTGTAATGCAACCTGCACCGGTTTTTTCAGACGATTTACCGGAAGGAGGGGGTATTTTCATACGGTCCCGCGGTCCCGCATGACCTTGTCCCGCATTTCACCGGTCAATGCTCTTTTGCTGACAAGATCGATCTTCGTGCCGATGGAATCCTCCAGGTATTGCCAGAGGCCGATATAGGTGACGAGATCTGCCTGGTCCCCGAATTCCACGAGGAGATCGATATCGCTCAGGCTGTCCTCCTCTTCCCGTGCGACCGAGCCGAACAGGCTGATCTCCTTTATGTCATACTTCGCTGCGAGTTCCGGTTTCAGGCGTTTCAGCTGCCGTAGGACGTCGCTCTTTGTGGCCATGAGTTCTTACGATGATTTGTGCCCGGTCGGGGGATAATCGTTTCGCCGGGTCCGGGACCGCCACCTTTATCCTTCATTGGCACAATTATGTTCCATGTGGAACAGAATCTTTCCAATGAGATCGTAATGCTCCTGTTACGGGAAGATCTCCACCCGAGGGCAATCGCCGAGAAACTGGGGACCAACCACATGACCGTGAGCCGGAAACTCCGGGAACTCAGGGAAGACAACTGCGTTGATTTCCGGACAGAGGGGAAGAACAAGGTCTTCTTCGTAAAGAAAACCCTCGAAGGCAGGAATGCGGCAGCCACCGCCGAAATCTACCGGCAGTCGCAGGCGGCCCGTAAGTATCCCGTCCTCCGGGGAATATTCCGGACAATCCAGGATGAACCGGGTATTCAGCTCGCGATCCTGTTCGGGAGCTATGCGAAGGGCTTTGCGACACGGAACAGCGATATCGATATTTTCATCGAAACGCCCGACGCATCCCTGAAAAATCAGCTGGAACAGCGGAACTCTTCGCTTTCCGTGAAGATCGGCGGGTTCGATTTGGAGAGCCCGCTCATACGGGAGATCATTAAGGACCATGTCATCATCAGGGGAGTCGAGGCATACTTTGAGAAGACCGGATTTTTCCGGGAGCGACAGGGAGCGGCATGAGATCCCGGAAGAATACCGGAAGCGATGGATCCGGAAGATGGCAACCGTACAGGGATTGCCGTTCAGCAAATTCTAAAAAAGAGATACTGGTGAAGGAACAGTTCAGGAATCTCCGAGCCATTCCTCCCGCGATATCCCGGCCTGCCTGATGATGCGTACCAGGAGATCGGGACTTATCTCATTCCGGTGGGGATTCGGGAGGGTCAGGACGAGATCGCCCTTTACCATGTACGGGTGTTTTCCGCCCTGAAACGGTCCGTCGAATCCGAAGGCCTTCAGTCTCCGCACTAGATCGGGCCAGGAAAGCGGTGTGATTTTATGCGTTGACACGCTGCTCCATCCGGGTTACTTCTTCGATGGTGCAGTTGTCAATCGGGGGTATCGGGAGGCCGCGGCGGAGCCGGACAATAAGCCAGCCGTCGATCACTTCTACCACTGGCTCTTATACCAATATAACCCTTCCGGA
>NZ_PIZH01000489.1 GCF_002835825.1 Methanoregula sp.
GTGCATGGTATGATCATTCCTTGAATCTCCGAAGAATTGAGCCTTGCGAAATTTGAGGACGAGAAGAGTTCAAAAGAACTCTTCGAATGGGCTTGCTTAAAGATACTGTTCATTCACCCTACACCGGGCATACGGAAAAGCGATTATATCATCACGCGAATACAATGGATTATCAATAGTTCCCGCCCCACTGTTGCCGACATTCAGCGGGCAGAGCCGGAGAGAATGCAACAGCCATGCCAGGATCCAAAAGCAGCGAATCAAAAGGCCGGATCTGCCCGGCAAAATACCTGAAAGAATATGGAGCCAAAAACCATGAAGACTGCGACAACCCATGAGACGGCAGAGATTGAAGAGATCGTGCGCCGGATCGTAGAAGTCGCCCACCCGGAGCAGGTTCTGCTTTTCGGCTCTGCGGCACGGGGCACAACCGGGCCTCATAGCGATCTTGACTTCCTCGTCATCAAAGCCGGCAGGTACAATTCGCGGAAAGTTGCCGGAATGATTTACCAGCGGATGCGGGGGATAGCCCGGTCGATCGATCTGGTGATCGTCACGCCAAAGCAGGTCGAAGAGTACCGCGACTCACCATTCAGTGTCGTGTATCCCGCAATGCGGGAAGGCAGGGTTATCTATGAAAGGAAAAAAGCACTCGCCTGATAACCCGGCAGAATGGCTTGCCCGGGCGAGAAGTTCCCTCGCCCTTTCAGCCGCAAAAACCCCTGGGGTTCTTTATGAAGACCTCTGCTACCAGGCCCAGCAGGCAGCAGAAAAATCTCTCAAGGAGGTGTTCGTGGCCCGGAAGATCCCTTATCCCTACACGCATGATATCAATGCCCTGCTCTCGGGACTCGAACAGCACGGGATTGTTATACCCGAGCCCCTGTGGAGTGCAGTAACTCTCACATCGTATGCTTCCGATACCCGGTACCCGGGACATGAAATCCCGGTTACCAAAGAGGAATATCACGGAGCAATAGGCTTGGCTGAGGATATCCTCCGGTGGGCAGAACACCAGGCCGGATGAAGCGGATCCTCATAAAAGAGGACGATCTTCTTGGAAAATTGTGCTGTTAATTCAGGTTTTTTGCGGACCCGCTTCCGGTAGATACGTTTGAAGTGGTCGTCCCAATTGAGTTCGATCTGTCAGGAGGTACTCTGCTGTCCCGCTGCTGCAGGGGTAATTCTTCTCGCCGGCATTTGCCTGTTTTATCCTGTGAACAATCCCGCCCACCTCCATCGGATACTGCATTGCATATTGAAAGCTGCCCTGTACCTCTCCCCAAAACACCGGTACAAAAAATGATAAATGTAAATATGCGTTCACGTATGATTTGTAGGAAAAGGAGGAGATGAGAATATGGCAGACACGATCGTTGCGCCACAACAAAGGAAGATGAACATCGTTGTATTGAACGGGAGTCCCAAGGGGGATGTCAGCGTAATGATGAAGTATGTTGCGTACGTAAAGAAAAAATGTCAGAAACATACGTATAAACAATTAAATGTTGAACAGGAATTACGTAAGAATGGA
>NZ_PIZH01000490.1 GCF_002835825.1 Methanoregula sp.
TGCGGGGAGAACAGCTTTCGGATGCCATTGTCTACGACAAGCTGCATGTGCTAAAAAAGGACTTCAGCGGGTACATTGAGCGTAACTCCGCAAAGGTCGACGCGAACCTCCCTGTTTTTTTCGGCTATGTTGTCTCTGCACTCGAAAGCTCATTCCCTCATATCGGGGATGATGATTATGACGAGTTTATCGACAGCATGACGTTCAAAGTCCTGGATGCGAGCAGGAACATTGCCGATTTCGATTATATCCGGCGTGTTAAGACGAATGCTCTCCGGTTCAAGAAGATGAAAAATGCCGACCAGGGCATCAACATCGTTATCGGCCTCCGTCTGGTAAAGGCCGGGGACCCCGTCCACGGGCTGGAGTTTTTAAAGAAGTATGCGACGTTGGATGTAAAACTCGGCATGGCTGTTGCCCACTGCTATTACACGCTCTCGCTCCGGGAGTTCCGGAAGGATGACGAATCGCCTGCAAAGAACCTCCGTCCCGGGGAGATGGAGCTCTTAGCGCGAGAGATGCTCTTAAAACTCGCGAAGACCAAACCCCCCGTAAACACGCTCCGCCAGCTCGAGGTTGACGACCCCTCATTCCTGGAAAAGATCTTCTGGCAGATGATCTTCATCGGGCTGGAATGGTTCCCCGACGAGATCTGGTTTATCAATACCGGGCTGAAAAATGCCATGGACACAAGCAATGCTGCTATGCGCAAGAGGATCCTTGAAATCGGTGCTGAACGTTTCTATACCAACATCAACATCCTCAGGGAGATGTATTACTACCATCTCGAGAACCGGGATCCTTCATCGGCTGCAGGAGTCGTCAACCAGCTTATCAAGCAGTATCCTCACGAGCTTGAACCGATCTACCTTGGGCTCAAACTCTCCCTCCTCACCCAGAAAAAGATGACCTACCACGGGTTCCGGAAAATGGCGGTCACGAATAACATGCCCTCGCAGATCGTTGACCTTTTCGATTTTACTTTTGATCTCCTGAACCATGAGCCCCGGGAAGCGATGGCACGTATCGCGGAATTTGAGAATGAGTTCCCAAGGTTCCAGTACTATGCCATCACCCTGAAGTACATTGCTTCGGACCTTCTCTCAACGGACGAAGTGAGGAATAAAAAGGCACGAAAAGTGCTCCTTGATTCGCTTGAGAATTTCTCTCTCCGTGAGTTACAAAATAGGAAGCCTGTGAAATTACCGTAGTAGTGTTCTTTTTATATATTCCCTGATAACAGGCATCTCCTGATATGGCGGGGATAATGAAAAGACCCGCGGAATAATGGAGTAACCGTCTGGTATTTTTCCCCCTGTTATTAGGGATCAGAACCGTGGCTTGAGACCGATGCCATTAAAGAATTCCCGAAGGGACTGGAGGATGCCGTCAAAGAAATTGTCGGGGGCGGTCTTCGTCATGGACGGAGATACGCCTTCCTCCCGCAGGGTGGGAAAGGCACGGTGGGAGATGGGTTCTGGAGGGGGGGGGGGGGGGTTGGGTGGAGGAGTGGTTGTTATGGCGAGCTGGAGT
>NZ_PIZH01000491.1 GCF_002835825.1 Methanoregula sp.
CGTCACGACGGGGACCTGCCCGTCCGGGTTCTTTTGGGCCGGAGCCACGGAGACCACCGGAACCGTGGTTGTTTTAATGAACCGGCTCTCGAACTCGGCAAACGAGACGCGCCAACCGACATCGTACCGTGCCCCGCACTCCGGGCAGATCAGGATGACGCGGTACACCTCGCGGGTGGACCGGACCGGGTTGTTCCTGCTTGCGCTGGCGCTGACAAACGAGGTGTGGAACCCGAGGGCGTACCCGCAGGCCGGGCAGACCCGGAACTCCTCTCCTGCAACCTGCATCTCGATCTCGTGTGGCCCGGGCATGCTCATCATTTCGTTGTTGTCCCGTTCAATGCTCTTAAGGCTGATGGTCCCGGCAGAGCCCTTCGATGATCGCCATCGCATGCTGCCGCCCGTTGATCATCTCGTGCACCCCGCGGAACGGCCGGGGGACGATCGCAAGGGTCTTGGTGATCTTTGCCTCCAGCACCTCCTTTGTCAGGAGCCTTCCGTCGACTGCCGTCCCCGCCCCCATGTCCACGATCTTCCGGGCATTGTTCTGCTGCTCGGGATGGTTCGGGTCCATGATGATCAGCACGGGCTTCTCGAAAAGGAGCGCCTCGTGCAGGGTGGTCAACCCCCCGTGGACGATGGCGATCTTTGCCCGGGCAAGGTGCTCGTACAGGTTCGGAACATACCCATGGGAGATGAAGTTGTCCGAGGACTCCGGCAGCTCCGCGCCCGTATAGAAGACATCGAAGAGGTACTCCTTGTGCTGGTCGGCGATCCCCCGCAGCATCCGGTACATCGGGAGCTTGTAGGGCTCGCCACCGAAACTGGTGAAGATCGTCTCCTCTGCGTACTCGTACCGGGCCGGGTCGAAGACATAAAACGGGCCGGTGAAGGTGTACCGCCCCTCCTCGCCTTCCGGCACCCGGATGTTGTACTCGCTGACCGTATCCGGTGGGGCATAATCCGGGACAAGGACGTGATCGGCAAGGCGGAGGTAGCGCCGGATCAGGAAGTTGAGGATGCGCCAGACCGGGTTGGTGGTGCCGTTGTGACCATTGAAATGGTTCTGGTTGGTGATGAAGGCACAGGGCGTCCGGGTGAGCCGGGCGGCGAGCACGCCGCCGTACATGGTATCGCAGACCACGCAGTCGAACCCGTGATCACGGATGAGGCGCCGGACGTTTCTGACCGAACGAAGCATGTCGAGAAGGATCCATTTCGAGCACCACAGGGTCGCTTTTAACGAGAAGAACCCGTCCTCTCCTTCGAGGCAGACCTCGCGGGGGGTCCGGTGGAGGTTTGAGCACCGGTGCTGGCTCATGAAGTCGTACGATTTGCCATACCCGGCAAAGTGGACGGTATGGCCGGCGAGCTGCATGTAATGACCGAGGTGGAGACAGCGGGACGCGTGCCCGAGCCCTTCCCCGCAGACAACAAAGAGTACCTTAATGCCACCCGGTGCTGGCTCTTATACCCCTCTGACGGTGACGACGAAGGAGTCCATGAGTATCACTGATGACGCTCAG
>NZ_PIZH01000492.1 GCF_002835825.1 Methanoregula sp.
GTGTAGACCGGGACATTCACCGCATAGCCGTACTCCGTCAGGTCAACCATGGCCGACATCTCGACTACGTTGTTATCGCCCATCTTCAGCTGCACGCCCTTGAGCGGCCCCTTCTCATTGTTCGTTGCCTGCATCATCGAACTCAGTTCCTCGTTTGTCATGGTTACGTCCATGGGGACGGCATTTGCCCAGCGGATGTTTGAACCGAGATAGTAATCAGACACATCCCCGTTGAGCTTCACGTTCTCCCGCGTGAGTACGGCGTGGAATGCTGCGGGATCTGCCCGCACCCCAAGATCGCGGGGTTTATTGGTGCCCAGTACTTCTGAAAATCCGGGAACATAGAAAACACCCGTTGCAGCAACCATTGCCAGGATGATGCAAACACACAGGATGACCGCCACGATCTTCCCTGCTTTGGAACTCACCTCTGCCATTCACAATCTCCAAATAACCACTAAAGGGAAGTGATCATGGATTAATGAATCCTTATCGGATTATTATAGAAGTCGCCCTCCCGTTCAGGGGCCCCTGAGAAAAATTGGTTGAAATGTCGGCAGGGGTGGTTGCACATGGGACGATTTGCAGCGTATTGTGGTTATTCATTCAGGTCGTTTTACCCGTGTATATCTTACGAAACCGGGCGTGCCGCCACCACCCCGGTCTCGCCGTACTGGACGATGTGGTCGTGCATGGCCCCTTTCAGTTCATACTTGTCCGATCCCCCGGGAAGGTCCGAGAAAATCATCAAGGCCAAAGACCCGGAAGAAGGTAGCGGAAGGTCTGGCCGGAAAGGGGGCAGGGGCGGCCGGTGTACCCGATCTCGCCGGCAAGGTTGATGCCCTGCAGTGCCGAAACGGGTGTCCTGGCAATCTTCCCGTGCGGGATTACGGCCGGAATGGTCTCCATGGCCGGGATATTCCAGATAAGCCAGGTACAGCAGGAGGCACCTTCCCGCACAGAAGTGTTGAAGACCATGATGACAAGTGAGTCGGCATCGAGTCCCTTTATCGATATCCTTGGCGAGGAATTCCCGCCTTCGCAGGTATGGGCGGGCGGGAAACCCGCAAACGCGACTGTCACCTCAGGGGTATCCAGGATTGTTCACCTTGCGTTATGTGATACAAGACAAAATGGAAAGCCATGATTTTATACTGTCTTTTGGGATGCACATCATGATGATTACCGGGTTTTTCACGGATGCAGTTTCGATTATTTATACTCCTGCCCTGAGATGAGGCGGTCGAATTTACTGCGCTGGTGGCGTTTGTCGGCTATACTGACTTTTTCGCCAAGGACCGGCGTAAGCAGCCCGAAGAGAAACGGCCCCTGGGAATGCATCAGGTCGAACTCGTGCTGGCGGTCCGTGGTATAGATATGGAGTTTATCCTGAGTCGAGTACCTCTTTTCGCAGATAATTTCCACATCTGTGATAGCAGAAAACGGAATCGTAATGGAGCCCGGAGCTCCTGAACCGATACGTTCTATCGGTTCGGTGAGATACCGCTGCCATGGCCCTGGTGTCC
>NZ_PIZH01000493.1 GCF_002835825.1 Methanoregula sp.
CGCCACCACTTCGGGAGAACCCGCCCGCACCCTCGATCTCCCGGAGGGCGTGCCCCGGCTCAATTCGTTCTACCTGTACCTGACCTCGACCTGCAATCTCCGGTGCCGGCACTGCTGGATCGCGCCGGAGCATGCCGGGGGAAAACCCGTGCCCGGAACCTACATAGACATCGACCTGCTCCGGGACGCCATCCGCGAGGCAAAGACGCTTGGCCTTGGCTGTGCGAAACTGACCGGCGGTGAACCGATGCACCACCCGCAGTTCCGCGAGATAGCGAAGATGCTGACTGAGGAGGGGATCTCGTTCAACATGGAGACGAACGGGACGCTCATGACCCCGGAGCTGGCGCAGTTTTTGAAGAAGGAGACGAAGTGCTGGTTTGCCTCGGTGAGCATCGACTCGCCCGTTGCAGCGGAGCACGACGCCTTCCGGGGCGTGAAGGGTGCGTATGACGCCGCCCTCCGTGGCCTCGACTGCCTGGTAGCGGCCGGCTACGACAACTGCCAGGTCATTATGACCATCCATCGGAAGAACCGGCACCAGATGCAGGACGTGATCGACCTTGCCACGGCTCACAAGGCACGGTCGGTGAAGTTCAACCCGGTGACAAAAACCGGCCGCGGCATCGCGATGCACGAGAAGGGCGAGACGATCGGCTTTGACGAGTACCTCGATCTTGCCCGGTACGTGAACGAGGAGCTCCGGCCGAACGCCAAGGTTGAACTGTTCCTCTCCATGCCCCCTGCCCTAACCCCGTTCAACGAACTGTGGCGGACAAAGGGGAAGGCCTGCGACTGCGGGGTTATCGGCATCCTCGGGATCATCGGTACGGGCGAGATCGCCCTCTGCGGGATTGGCCAGACCATCCCCGAGCTGGTGTACGGGAAACTTGGGGAGACGAGCATCCGCGATATCTGGCTGAACAACCCGGTCATCCAGGGGCTCCGGAGGGACTTTGCCGATGTTGCGAACTATCCCGGCATCTGCGGGAACTGCATCCATGCCCGGACCTGCCGGACGGGCTGTGTTGCGAACAACTACGGGTATGGCGGGAAACTGGTCTCGCCGCCGTGGTTATGCGACGAGGTGGCCCGGAGAGGGGTGTTTCCGGTGAGCCGGATGAAGAATAAATAAAAGTCTGGCCCTGTAGAAATTCCCATTTTCATTCGAAAAAAGTAGGTCAATAAAGCCGAAAATCTTGCAGATCATTGACTCTGAAGAATACCTAATTCCTATTTCGATTGCCCCCCTTGCGCCAGCCCTGCATCCGAGAGGGCGGGAGCGCAGGTGATACCTCTGTATTACCAGAAAGGGACACTCCAACAAGAATTGGTATCATGAAAACAAAATGGATGCCGCCGCGGCGCGTCCTTTGGGGAGGTATTCGTCGCATCAGCGAAGAGAGTCTGATGACTCTCTTCTCGTGTTCCTTTGTCACACAGCGAGGATTACCTGGAGAATGCATCAGCCTTCGACTTCAGCGGCAAGCATCATAATTGGAGTATGGGGGCATCAGCCCCCATC
>NZ_PIZH01000494.1 GCF_002835825.1 Methanoregula sp.
CCCTGGGGTGAGTGCCGTGGAACGGGCTGAATTAATAGGCATTACTCCCGTCTGCTTGGATATGCCGGTTGAGTTCAATGGTATCGAATGTCAGCTCACGGGTTTCGTACGGGAGTCCCAGGATATTATTCACACTGAACGGAACTTTTGCCTTGTTCACGATTTTCAAATTGGTGATGATGGTCTCATTCGAGACATTCCTTTTAAGCACCCTCTTCCTGAACTCATCATTGCCATGTTCTATGCCGATTGCCATGCGGAACATGCCCACATCGTCTAGGTTCTTTACCCGGTCATAGGTAACGGTTTCCGGCCGGGTCTGGCACCAGAACGGAATGTTAAATTCAGAATACATGTCAACGAATTCGTCGAATTCCTTGTCAGAATACGCAAAGAACGTGTCAGCCCAGAAATAAAAGGCTTCAGCACGAGAATTATCCCGAAGGTGGATGATCTCCTCGCGAATCTTTTCAAAACTCTTCTTCCTGAAAAAATTCGATCCGGTCTCTTTTTTATACATCTCCTGCTGCGACGGGGAGTTGCAATAGGTACAGGTATAGGGGCACCCGCGGTGGGTTTCAAGAGGGAACATCCGCCAGACCTTTCCCTGCATGGGGCGGTACATTCTGCCTTCATGGAAGAGGGAGAGATCGAGGAGGGGATTTTTGTTGATATCAACAACCGGGCCCACGGGATTACGTCGTATCTTCCCATCCTTCTTGATCCATAGACCGGGTATATTGTCATAGGGCTCACGACGCTGTATCCGATCGCAGAGTTCGGCAAGGACATGTTCTCCCTCACCTATGCAGACCATGTCGATCTCGGGATGACTCAGGACGAGATCCGGTGCGAACGTGGGGAATACGCCACCGATCAGGGTAGGGATATGGAGATGACCGGTCCGCTCAAGGAGCCGTATTCCAATCGGGAACATGTCCTCAGTGCATGACATAGCCATGAGATCCGGCTGGAATTCCTGCACGCACTCCTCAAATGCATCGAAAACATCACGGTCAATGAACGAAACCTTCAGCAGCGTGTCGTCAAAAGGACGGACATTGAGGTTGGCTTCCTTCTCCTTGTCACTGTTAAAATGATCGTCCTCAGGGTTCGGATAATCGGTTGAGTCGAAGAGACCGACAACATGTCCCCGCTGCTTAAGGATTGCAGTGAACAATGCTATTGCGGGGGGCAGCATGTTCATCCCCCGTATATTGGGATAGCCCTGAAGAATTCTCATTTTAGCTACACCAGGATGATGAAGTGATGTCCGTTGTAACGTAATGGCTCGGGAGGAATTGTCTGGATCCCGGTCTGCCATTGCATTACACGTGCTGCATCATTATCATTCATGGATGTTTAAAAATACAATCATTCCGTATGCACGCCGCGGAAAGGATGACACATTTTTTTGATACCCGGTCCGGTTTTAGCAGGTCAACCGGACACGCTGTGACAGCATCAGCAGTAGGCCCAGGCGACTTCCATCCACCACCATGACTGAATCCGTAACAGCGG
>NZ_PIZH01000495.1 GCF_002835825.1 Methanoregula sp.
TTGAACAACGGAGTTCTATCCTGATTGTTACCGTAAGCCTCACCGCGGTCCTCATGCTCGCGCTGGCTGCCGGTTGTATAGCACAAGACACCAGTGCCAAGGTTGCAACACCGGCTGCCACTGCAGTACCGGCCGCAGCAACCGCTGCAGCAGCAGACATAACTCCTGCAGCAGCCGCGACACCGGCAGCGCCTGCCGCAACTTCCGCCCCGGTCTCGACCGGCCAGAGGCAGACGATCAAGATCAGCGGCTCGACAACTGTCCTCCCGATCGTCCAGAAGGCTGCCGACCAGTACATGGCAACCCACCCGGACGCTGACATCCAGATATCCGGCGGCGGATCCGGTGTCGGCATCCAGGCCATTGGTGCAAAGACTGTTGACATCGGCATGTCCTCCCGCGACGTGACCAAGGCTGAGATGACCAAGTACCCCTCGTTTGTCGTGACTACGGTTGCACAGGATGGCATTGCCATTGTAGTGAACCCGGCCAACACCATCCCGTACCTCACGCTCGACCAGATCAAGAATATCTACATGGGCAAGACCACCAAGTGGACCGAGATCACCGGAGCTGAAGTTCCCGGCACCAACAACCAGATTGTTGTGATCGGCCGCGACAGTGCCTCGGGCACCCGCGCCTTCTTCGATGAACACCTGCTCGCAAAGAAGACCCCGACTGCAAAGATGCTTGAGAAGAACTCCAACGGAGCTGTCCTCCAGACCGTTGCCCAGACCCCGGGATCCATTGGCTATGTCTCGATCGGTTTCGTAAGCAAGGATGTCAAGGCACTTCCGATCTGGTACAATGCTGACAAGATCATTGCCGCGAACCTTGAGAACGTCAAGTCCCGCGAGTACCCGGTCTCCCGTGACCTCTACGTCATCACGAACGGCCAGCCCTCCGGGCTTACCGGTGACTTCATCACCTACATCCTCAGCCCCGAGGGCCAGAAGATCGTTGCAGATGAAGGCTACGTGACCGTTGGCTGATGTGCGAGGGAAGAAACAACACTTTTTATTAAAACGGAGGCTGGTTGTCATGGACTTCTCGGGAAAAACAAACGATTCCACCCCCCAATCCGGGAACACGGCACGCCTCTTTGTTCTCAAGGAACAATCCATTAAAACCGTCTTCTTCTTCACAGCCGCTTTTGCCGTAATTGTCGTATCATTCATCCTCCTTTTCCTCTTCCGGGACGGGTACCCGATCTTCGCCGATGTCGGGGTGGCGAACTTCCTCCTCGGGCCCGTCTGGGCCCCGGGCGCTGCAGAGCCATTGTATGGCATCTGGCCGCTCATTGTCGGGACGCTTCTTGTCACTCTGGGCGCAATGATCTTCTCCGTCCCGCTTTCCCTCGGCTGTGCAATCTATATCTCCGAACTCGCGTCCCCCCGGGTTAAGGCCGTCCTCAAGCCGGCGGTCGAACTGCTTGCCGGAATTCCGTCTGTCGTGTACGGTTTCTTCGGGCTCATCGTGCTCACGGATTTCATCCGGGTGACGTTCGATGTCCCTTCAGG
>NZ_PIZH01000496.1 GCF_002835825.1 Methanoregula sp.
ACGGTCTGGGGCTCGGACCACCACGGAACCCCGATCGTGGTCTCGGCCGAGGAGACCGGCACAACGCCCCGGGCGCTCTCGGAAAAATACCATAAGCACTTCGACGAGACGTTCAAACGGATGGGCGTGATGTTCGACCGGTTCGGGATGACCGACGATCCCGCAAACCATCACCGGACGCAGGACATAGTCTCGCGGCTTCAGGAGAACGGGTACATCTACAAGCAGGTAGTCCACCAGGCCTACTGCACGAAGTGCAAACGGTTTTTGCCCGACCGGTACGTGGAAGGGACCTGCCCGCACTGCGGCAAGCCGGCCCGGGGCGACGAGTGCGACCAGGGCTGCGGCAAGCACCTTGAACCGGGCGAGATTAAAGACCCTGTCTGCAAGGTCTGCGGCACGAAGGCGGAGTTCCGGGACCAGGAGCATTTCTTTTTCAAGCTCTCGGAGTTCAGGGACTTCCTCCTTCCCTATCTCGACCAGGTCCGGGGCACGACCAATGCAAAGAACTACGCCCTCGGGTGGATCAGGGACGAGCTCCATGACTGGTGCATCACGCGGACGCTCGAATGGGGCGTGAAGTTCCCGGGCCGCGACGACCTCGTGGTCTATGTCTGGGTCGACGCCCCGATCGGCTACATTGCGTTCACCGAAGAATGGGCGAAGGCGAACAACAAGGACTGGAAGCGGTACTGGTGCGGCGAGAACCGCGTCACGCACTTTATCGGCGGCGATATAATCTACCACCACTCGATCTTCTGGCCGGCTCTCCTGAAGGGTGCAGGTTACGGGGTGCCGCACGCGGTCGTGGCGAGCGGGATGGTCAAGGTCGACGACCACAAGTTCTCGAAGTCCCGGGGCTACGTGGTCTGGACGAACGACGATTACCTGGACAAGGGCCTGCCGGTTGACTACCTCCGCTACTACCTCCTCTCGTATACGAGCCACACCAAGGAGCTGAACTTTGCCTGGCCGCTCTTTGCGGAACGGATCAACAACGAGGTTGTCAACATCTTCGGCAACTTCGTGTACCGGATGCTCTACTTTGCGCAGAAGGAGTTCGAGGGAATCCCGGGAGGGGATGTCGATCCGGCGATCTTTGCCGAGATCGAAAAGACCCTTGCGAATGTCGACCAGCTGATGCGGGACTACGAGTTCAAGGGGGCGGTTGATGCGGTGATGGGCCTTGCCGCGTTCGGGAACACTTACATCCAGACCAACGCCCCGTGGAAACTGGTCAAGACCGACAGGGCTGCAGCAGCGCAGGTCATCAGGAACGCCTGCCAGATCGTCAAAGCCCTCGCCCTCCTCATCCAGCCGGTGATGCCGGATGCGGCGGAGCGCTGCTGGAAGGAGCTCGGTTTCTATGACGAGGTAGCAAAACACCCGGTCAGCGATGCGCTGCACCCGGTGCCCGAGGCCTGCCTCAAACCCCCCACGCCTCTCTTTGTGAAGATGGAGGAGGATCAGGTGAAGGAGCTCGATGCGCTCCTCCAGAAACGCGTGGCCGATGCTAACA
>NZ_PIZH01000497.1 GCF_002835825.1 Methanoregula sp.
GGGAACTGACCGTGCGGTCTGGCAGCGGGACGTGGCGTGCGGTCTTTTCGTCAAAGGAGAGATAGACCTCGCCTCCAAGCCAGGGGGCAAAGGCAAAGAGCGCCATGCAGAGTTCTTTTGACCCTCCCGACAGGTCAAACGTGAACCGTGCACCCGGGTTCTCCCGGCGTATCCTTGTTAGCGCTGATCGGACCGACCCATATGACGGTGGAAAAATCAGTTCCCGGGAAACGGGTATCGAGAGCGATGCGGCAATCTCCTGCACCGCACAGGCCGCATTCCGGACTGCGAGCCGGTGCCTCTCCGTTGCCGGGTCCGCTGATCCCTCGTGAATGGTGCTGTCGGTAAACACGATGGTCCGGGAGATGGTCGGGAGTTTTCGGATTAGTGCGGGATACGCGACCTGTATCTTCTCACCGGCGCTGATGATGTGGACATGTTCTGTCCGATCCATGGATCAGTGTCCGGTATGGCGGGTTAAATGGTTGTTTATTTCCCCGCAGGTATCCCCGGGGAAACCGGTTTGTGGACAGAGCGCGCTATGGGGCGAAGCAGCATAGAACGCTGATGAAAATCCCGGGGATTTTCATACCAGCAATCACTTTCACCCCGCCCGGTCCTTGGTTTATACCTCCGTTCTTTCAACAGGGTATGTGGGGAGGGCGACAAACCCCTCAGATGTCAGATGCCAGAAACATCCCGTGCATCGCACCTCCCGACCTCTCAGACCTAAAACCCCCTTCTCTTTTTTTGTGCAGTGCTATAACGGCGGTGCATCCCTCTCAAAACCATAATATATTTCAGGATCATTTCTCTAATGTCTCCTATGGCGCTTCGATCGGTGAAACTTCCTGGTGTGGGAACCAAATACGAATTTAAGACCGACAAGGGTGATACGGTCGCAATCTTCTTCACTTCGACCGGGACAATCCAGATGTACACGCTCCAGAAAGGCTGCCATTCTTCCAGCGCAGCTGAGATGACCCCTGTCGAGGCCCGGCGCCTGGGCAACATCCTCACCGGGGCAATTATCGAAGCCGACCAGGAGAGCGTGGAGATAGCGTTCTCGGCGCTTGCAGATCTTCGGGTCACTATCCATACGTTTTACATTCCCCGGGCCCGGGCAGGTCAGACCATCGAAGACCTCCGGATCCGGGCCAAGACCGGAGCAACGGTCATTGCGGTCTGCCGCCAGGACAAGAATATCATCAACCCGCCGCCATCGTTTGCATTCGAGGAAGGAGATGCGGCACTGGTCATAGGAGAAAGCGACCAGATTAAAAAATTTGAGAGTGAAATACTGGTGGAGTAATGGAAGGCTTCATCATCGCACTTTTCGTCTGTCTGGTGCTTGCGCTTATTTCCAAATATCTCTCGGTTCCGGCGATCCCGTTCTATATCCTTGCCGGGATTGTGCTTGGGAAGGCGGGCATCGGCATTGTCCAGTCGGACGAGATCAGCCAGTTCTTCTCGGAGATCGGCCTGCTCTTCCTCCTCTTCTTCATGGGCCTTGGGC
>NZ_PIZH01000498.1 GCF_002835825.1 Methanoregula sp.
TGTCCGTGTGAACGGCGGGCCGGTGCTTGACTGCATGCAAGAGGCAACGGACAACATGACCGTCGAACCCTTGCACCTCCCCGTGAAAAAGGACCTCATCACTGACCTCATCCCGCGGCTCTCCGAGATGGCGCACCTGATACCGAAGGACAAACCCGTGATCCCGGCAAAGGAGGATATCGACGCCATCAAGCCCCTGCGGGACTGCATCGAATGCCTTGCCTGCGTCTCGGTCTGCCCCGCGGTGGACGTGACGAAGTTCCTCGGCCCCACCGCGATGCGGCAGGAGCTGCGCCTTGCCCTCGATCCCCGCGACAGCGGCGACCGGATCCCGGACGCGGTCCGGGACGGGCTTTTTACCTGCACCTCCTGCCAGGCCTGCTGGAAGGCATGCCCGAAGGATATCGAGATCCCCGGAAATGCCATCGCGAAGCTCCGGGCCCGGGCCAACAAACAGGGCCTGACCCTGCCCCCGCACCTGGTGTCCGCGCCCCCTGCCCCCCAGACCGTCCACTCCTTGCCCCCGACCCCCACCCCGTTCCCCGAACAGGTCGGGGAGGTCACAGCCCCGTCCGGCCCGGTCAAGGCAACGGTCGGGTTCTTTGTCGGCTGCATGTACAATCTCCGGCAGCAGCAGTCGGCCCTTGACGCGATGGAGGTGCTGAAGCGAAACGGCATCCGCATCATCATCCCCAAAGACCAGGTCTGCTGCGGATCGCCGCTCATCCGCACAGGGCAGCTCGATTACGTGGACGAGCTCAAGATGAAGAACATCGACGTCTTCCGATCGCGGGGCATCGATACCGTGCTCACCATGTGCGCCGGCTGCGGTTCCACGCTCAAGAACGATTACCCGGCAGACAAGCCGTTTACGGTCATCGACATCAACGAGCTCTTCACCAAATACGGCATCGAGGCACCGGCAAAACTTGGCATCCGGGCAACGTACCACGACCCCTGCCACCTGATGCGGGGTCAGGGTGTTCATGACCAGCCCCGCGAGCTGGTCCGGCAGGTGGTTGATCTCGTGGAGATGCCGTCCATCTGCTGCGGCTCGGGCGGCGGCGTCCGGTCCGGGAATCCCGAAGAGGCGGCAGCCCTCGGGAAGCGGAGGGGCGAGGAGATCACAAAGACCGGTGCGGAGGTTGTCATCACCTCCTGCCCGTTCTGCGAGTTCCATATTGCCGGTCACACGGACAAGCCGGTGAAGCATGTTGTCTCGGTGCTGCTGGATGGGTACCGGGAGAAGGACCGGAAGGCCGGGAAGAAGTAGGGATTTTTCTTTTTCCGACTGGTCCATCAGAACCAGGAGGACGAGAAGAACTCGCAAGAGTTCTTCGGAAAAACAGATCGGCAAGAATAGTACCGATTCAATGTTTGTTTTTTCAACTCATTCGTCCTTTCGAATAGCACCGGGTTCATGAGTCCTTCGTTATGGCCCGCCAAAAGTATTCATATTTACAATGCTTACAGTATGATCATATGGCCGCAGTAAAGCGTATACCGGTAACAG
>NZ_PIZH01000499.1 GCF_002835825.1 Methanoregula sp.
GTGCTGTTCCATGACGTACCAGTACGGGTTGTCAAGCGCAGCAAGGAAGCTATGTTTCCGGTCGTGGATATCGCGGGGGCATTGGGATATGATAGGCAGTCACTTCATGATATCCTGAATCGCAATTCTGCACTCTTCGTCGTATTCAGGCGGGAGGGTGTTACACTGACCGGCTCAAACCCCTTCAAATATACGTGCCTAACCCGCGATGGAGTCATCGCGCTGCTTTCAAAAATTGACTACCTGCGTATCAAGGACCCGGCCAAGCGCCAACGCATTATCGAGTTCCAGCGCTGGGCAGCGGAGACACTTGGCAAAGTGATGGACGGCGACCTCAAATCCGGTCAGCCCTGGTTCGAAGTGTTCCAGAAGAACGTCAGTGTAGCTCAATTCCTCCACCGATACCTTGGTATCGATTACTACGATGCAATCACGTTTGCAATTTCCCGAACCGAACGCGAGACGGGTGAAGACCTCTCCGGATATATCCGGCTCATTGAAGAGACAAAATCTCTCCGGGATCTGCAAGGGCCGGTCGAATTCGTATCCACGGAAGATCTTGCCCGCAAGATGGGATGCTCGGTCCGTGAACTCTGCGACCGGTTGTATCTCGGGGGATTCACCCGGCGTTCCGGCAGGACCGTGAACAACCTGACTGAAAAGGGGCGACGGTGGGGCAAAGAGAAGCCATACGATCAACATGACGTTTTTCTCTGGGATACCCGCATCATGCCGCACATCCCGTCCTGGTGGGGGTCGTCAGAATGAGCGACGCTCTTGCCACACCCCAACAGGATCCGCCTTTCATTCGTTATGGGTGCCTCGGCTGCCTGATGTCGCAGCCGGCCGGCCACTGTATCTGCGGCAACGAGATCGGCGACGAGTATTGCCTGCGTGACCGCAAGCTGAACACCAGGGCCACTGAAGAGTGCCTGCGGAAAGGCTGCCTGTCGGCGATGTATGTCGAGAACCGCACGCTGGTTTGCGCGCACATCTCGAAGACCTGCGAAGGTATCGACCGGCTTGGCAATTCCCTGGGTACCCTGATCAGGACCCGGGCGATTGCCGAGGTAATTGATGCAGAGAAGGCCAACGAGAGCCTGCGGATCATCAGGGTGCTGAAATCCCGGCGGCATCCATCCGGGGCTATCGTTACTGAGGAGGCGGTGTCATCTTGACCGACCGGACAAACGTGATCACCGTCACCCAGGAAAACCTGGACTGGATCAATGCGAACGTGCCGGGGTCCAGTAAGCAGAAGCGGCTCGAGGAGCTGCTCCGATTCTACAAGGAGCGGAACGCGATTCCTGTCGTGAAGCTCTCCCAATCCGAATACACGAAACTTCAGGTATGGGCGAAGCAGGACGATATATCAGTTGCTGAAGCCCTTCACCGGATCCTCGATACAGTCCGGATTGCAAAGGAAGGCGCCGGAACTGCCCCGGCATCAATAGAGGTGGACTGATGGCCGAAGCCGTATCTGCGCCTCATGCGCCATCTACCGGTC
>NZ_PIZH01000500.1 GCF_002835825.1 Methanoregula sp.
GAGTTTCCATCATATCAAGCGGTTAAAAAAGGACCTTTGAGCCGGGAAATGGAAGAAGAACGGCGAAGTTGTTTTGTTGCAATCACCAGAGTTCAAGAAACTCTATGTTTGAGTTATGCAAAAAAATATAATGGTTATAAAAAGGTACCTTCACGTTTTATTGAGGAAATGGGATTATCACTTTATTAATAAAGATTTTAATTGAGAATTTGTATCATTTTTTTAATTGCATCATTTTCACCCCATCCCCTCTCTCCTTATATTCCATAACCCCCAACAAACAATCTAAGAAATGAAACTCATCCACATCGCAGACACCCACTTAGGCTTAGCTGCGTTCTCCCGTCTCGATCCGGCCTCCGGAATGAATATGAGGGAGAAGCAGATTTACGATAATTTTCTGTCAGCGATAGATGTCATTATCAAACAAAAACCCGACGCCCTCGTCCATGCAGGAGATTTATTCGACGTCGTCAAACCCAAAACCAAAGCCTACACCACCGTCCTCGCCGCCCTCGGCCATCTCCACGAAGCCGGCATCCCCGTCATCGTCATAGCCGGCAACCACAGCATGACCAAGACCCGGTACACCGTTTCACCGTACGAGGTGCTGGACTACCACCCCTCGCGTCTCATCGCGGCGTTCCGCTTCCGGTACGAGAGCGTGGAGATCGGCGACACGATGTTCCACCTGCTGCCCAACATGCTCCGCCCGGAGGATTACCGGACGGAGTTCGAGAAGATCGAGATCAACAAATCGCACGCGAACGTCCTCGTCACCCACGGCCTCGCAACGCAGATCAAGGACAAGCGGCTCGCAACCGTTGCGGAGCACGAGCTGGACGGGACGATCCTTTCCGATACTTTCGATTACATCGCGCTCGGCCACTATCACCGCCAGTCGCAGGTGACGGATAATGCGTGGTACGCGGGCTCGACCGAGTTCCTCACCTACGGGGAGATCCATGATACGAAAGGCGGGCTCGTGGTGGATACGGCAAAGCCCCGTGAGGTGCAGCACCTGGATCTGCCAAAGACGCTGATGGCGGACTGCGGGACGATCAAGTGCGCGGGCGTCCATCCCGGGGATGTCACGGACGAGATCGTGCAGCGCGTTGAAAAGCTCGGCCTCCCGAAATATTCGATGGCGCAGGTGACGCTGGACGGGATGTCAAGGGAGCACGGCAAGGGCCTTGACCCCTATGTCCTCGCCCCGGTCCGCGAGCTCCTGCTCGACCTGAAGATCCGGATCAGGACGGAAGAGGAAGACAAGCCCGTGCCGCTCCAGCAGGACATCCGGATGGTGGATTACCTGCAGGAGTTCGCGGCATTTGTTGAGAAGAAGCAGCTCACGGGTAAGCAGCGGGAGTTCGTGCTCGCGAAAGGGAAGGATGTGCTGCAGGGCGTGATTGATGAGCACAGGGGGGGAGGCGAGTGAAATGAGATCGGTTATTGAGTTACACTCTTACGATCGTTGGAGCCTTCCCACCCCCTTCCGGGCGTCGA
>NZ_PIZH01000501.1 GCF_002835825.1 Methanoregula sp.
GCGAAAAACCAGTGCGGAAAGTGCCTCTTCAACTGCAAGTACGATCCCAATCCTGTTGAATGCAGGAGCCACTGCGATCTGGTTTGTTAGTCCCGGGCATGCCGTTGCCCTGCAGGAGCACAGCCACGAACTCTGGCCCGGAACCGGCCGGGCAGGCAGCGGTAATTCCCCGGAAGATCCAGGTACCAGCAACCCAATGGTATCACTGGTTTTTTTGGTGTTTGGGAAACGATCATTGGAAACGGACACGGACGGGCGTTCACGCCCAAACGATGAAGACCTCTGGAGAACGGAGTATCGGGAAGGGCTCGCCCATCGCACCCTCTTTGTGATCATGAGGGCCGGATTACCGTAGAAACGGGCATGAACCGATCTGGTTCAGACCTGAACAATGAATATTATCGGGAATTTGAACATAACCGGCCCCGCCCGCATCCTTGCGCTCCTGAGCGGGGTGGCAAGGTCTCCGATGCCCGCGCTATTGGCCGGGCTGCGGGTGCCATAATGCCCTGCACGGTCTTCAAGCTGGATCCTCACCCAGATGAGCCCGGTTGGGGCATTTTTTTAGGGAAAAACCGTATTGAGACCGCCACGGGGGCGCACCTCATCGGGGGTGACGGCAGGCATGGAAATGAACATGCAAAAGTTCTGGAAATGGCTGCCGATGACAATTTCATGAGGAAATCCGGAGGGGGAGATCCACCCAACCCGGGGTGTAAAAAAAAACCGGAATGAAAACCGCAACCGCTCACGCATCCGGCCCTGCAAGATATCGCTTCACCGGCTGGTCCGCAACCATAAAAACAACCTGGACCACGACGGCATTCACGATCGCCGCGATGACGACCCGCATCAGGAAGGCTTCCAGAAACCCCGGCTGGGTGGCAGGGATGTGCGGGGGAAGAAGGAGGAGCAGCGCAAGGTACGTCAGGCCGCTTGCGATGGTTGCAAGGAACGCTGCGGCAAACGGTGCAGCTGCCCGTACCCGTGCTGCAAGACACGGGAACGCGATGAAGCAGACAATGATCCCGGCCGGTTCGCTTGCAAGGTTTGCAAAGGCCATGCAGAGAGCCGGCCACGAGGCATGCCCGCTGATGAGCGTGACGATATGAACATAATTCGAGAGGATGGTGAGGATCCCGGCAAGGATCCCGATTGCGGCGATCTCCGCCATGCGCAGGGGCACCACCAGCATCGCGACAAGACAGTAGGCGGCGATGACAAACTCGATGCTCACCGGAATAGCATATGCCATCGCGACAACCGGGTACCCGATGTTCAGGAGCGTGCCGGCGAGAAGGAACGCAACAACCAGGAATACCTCTTTTGCATTCATGCCTGCTTTTTATCCTGCATGTTCTTCTGTCATCCCTGCGGATAAACAATCCGGTCCGGTTGTTGCGGCGTCAGGCAGATTATTGAAGCGGGCCAGCCTGTCACGAGTGACGTCCGGACCCTCGCGATCACCCGGAAGGGTGACCCCCCGCACGTCATCCCGGTGAGATC
>NZ_PIZH01000502.1 GCF_002835825.1 Methanoregula sp.
CTTGGGGGTTCCGCGTTGCTCCACCCCCGCCGCGTGGGCATCCCCCGCGTGGCGATGCCTCCAAATTACTTGTTAAAACCGAATGGGATTTACATGGAGGTTATACGGAGGAATCCTCAGCGCCCACGCCCCCTTGGGGATGTTGAGGGTCTTGAGACCCGAGACATGAGAAGAACCTGGATGGTTCTTCGAGTACGGGAAGGCGCAAGGGGGATGTTAGATAAGTGTCTCAAAAAAAGTGAGAGGATTATTCTATGGACTTCGGGAAGTCCAGATCAAACCGGAGACCGCCCGGGTACACGATATAGTACCGCCAGCCGCAGGCCGGCGAGTACACCCATATCATGATCCGGTCCTTCACCGTCCCTGCCATCCCGCGGAGATAATCCACCTTCGCGGTATAGAGCTCGCGGAGCCGTGCAGCACTTGGCACCGGCAACCTCGATCTGACAGCGAATACGAGCAGCGAACTGCCCTGCTTCAGCCCGATGAGGTTGATCGGGATCGATGGCTCGATCAGCCGTACGGGGATGTACCCGTACTGTCGGAGTATCTCCATCGCCTCGTACGCGAGCGGGCTGCTCCGCGTCCGGCTTATCGGCGTCTCGTCGGGCGCTGTGTCCTGGAGTGCCGGATTCACCGGGGGATGCACAACAAGTTGGGTCTCGGGCTGTGCCTGTCGCTTCCTTGTCTTACGGACATCCTGATCCGATATTCTTGATGCTCTACTAATTGCAGTCTTTGTCTGCGGTGAGGAACGCGTCCTCGTTCCCGCCCGGGTGGCGCTGCGAGGCCGCCCGGTAATGCTCGGTTTCATTGTCACAACAATAACTCCATGTGGCTATACCCTGTCCTCCGGCTGCTTAACCCTCATGAAGTTTTGTCCCACACCGCCAGAGTCGGCATTCCACATACCGGGTTCATGGCCCTACGGTCCATCGCAGGGTGCAAGTACCGGTGTGTTGTTGACCGGGCAGATGTGATTGGATATGGTTCCATGAGATTGTATATATATTGCTTGGATGATGGAGGTTAGATGGGACAGGTCCGCATGAAAAGAGAAAGCGATCCGAGTATTACATGGCTGTCTTTTTATCTATCGCTACCCGCTCCTTCAGCCGCGATTCTAGGGCATCGCAGATCTGCATAGAGGCATCGATCTTCGCAACAATACGGCACTTCTCCGTAAATTGCAGTGATGTATGATCGATCCGAACCAAAATAACAATGCGGGCCGGGGGCTGTGACGAACTAATCCCACCCATTAACCCCACTGTACGGTCACAATGCGCAGCACACCAAGCCGGGGATTGTCGTGACGAATTTCTGGTGCACCGGGCATTGCGACACGAGATAGTCGATGACGGGACATATAGAGTTTCTAACGCATTCGTCTACCAATCAGAAACGCCCGTTCATGCACCATTCCAGCGAGTGGGGCAAATCTATCAAAAATCTGCAGGATGAGGGATCTGATCCGGCAAAACAGGGGCATCCCTACCC
>NZ_PIZH01000503.1 GCF_002835825.1 Methanoregula sp.
TCGAAGAAGCCTGATGGCTTCTTCTCATCCTCCAGGCCTGATGGCCTGTCGGACTTCGAAGTTTCGAGGGTTCTCAAACCCGAGAAATGAGAAGAATCCGTCAGGATTCTTCGAAGAAGCCTGATGGCTTCTTCTCATCCTCCAGGCCTGATGGCCTGTCGGACTTCGAGGAACTCTGAAGATTTCTTCTCGTGTCCCATACCTGACAGGATTCGACAACTCGAAGAGTCTCAGTAATTCAATAAAATCTACCCGCTCTTGTGAGCCAACCCCATTTTTTCGATGGTCGTATCCGCTCGGTACCCCGGATTCCATAATCCGACCTGGCACCCGGATTCCCTGCCTGCATCTGTATAATTAACGAATACCCTACAACTTCTTTGTCGCGGACTTCCCCGGCTTATCCTGCCGATATGCGGTGTAGTGAACTGCTGATCAGGAATATTATCTCCTGTTGAACGCCCATACTCCCCCAATGATGAGCACGATTAGGATAAGCACGAAGATGTTCTGGTTCATGAGGGTAAACAACCAGACAAACGTGCTCGGCAAGATACATTCCTTGTTCCAAGGGATTTCAGCAGGTATAACGGTCAGGGTAACCGGTGGAGAAAAGGTTGCTCCATCCGGACCAAGCTCATACGCCATATTCTCATAGGGAAGATCTGAATCCGTTGGCCCCCCTCCTGAACCCTATCCGGCATTGTTGCCTTCATGGAAATTGACAAAAAGGGATTTCCACGGGCATCCCAAACAGCCAAAAACCGGCCGACACACAGTCTTTACAATCACTCCAGGCACCCGTTCCGAGAAAAAAGGCAGGAATGCCCCCCGGGTGTCCGGACAGGATTGCATGACCTGCGCACAAGGGGAGGATGACGGGAGTTATCTCCCGGGACCCGTAGTACGTTCAGAGCGTGCAGATAAACACGAATACGGAGAATAAGCCGGACCAGCTTAAACCAATGGCAGGACCGACCCAATCGGGAAACCATGTCACCAGATGTATCAAATCCATCACCTCCTGTGTCGTGTATTTTGGGAAAGGCCCGCAATATCTGATCCTGCGGGTATTCCGTGACACTGATTCTTACGGGGTGACTGATAAAAATGAGGATGTTAGAAAAAACGCGGCAGTTTTTTTCCACAGTTTTCCCCTGCAGCCTGATGAAGATCCCCCTGCATGCCCGGGCGGAAGAGCGAGAGCCTCTCGAACTTCGTGAAGGGATACCTGGAATACTACGTGCACGTGGTGGGCTACGTGTACTTCATGCCCAACAAGCGGCCGGATATCCTGCCGGTGCCAGTGAAAATTATCGAAGAGTCCTGACGGACTCTTCTCACGATTAGGGTCTGAGGACTGGTCGGAATTCGAAGAGTGCTGACGCACTCTTCTCGCGGTTCGGGTCTTGCGACCCTCACCGACTAGAAGAACCCTGAAGAACTTCTCACCCTCTTTTTTGACCCAGGTAATTCATGGATCACGGCGGCTCCTCCGGCA
>NZ_PIZH01000504.1 GCF_002835825.1 Methanoregula sp.
CCCCCCTACCGCAATCGGAATTTGTGGTTCTCAAGGGAAAACCCTGCCTTGGGTGTAACCGCCAAACCTCTGGCTTGATGGTTCCTATCTGGTGCCGCATCTCATCGAACCGTTTGGCGGGCAAGCGGCAGATCTGTCAATCTCTTTGGAATGGCCGGTATCTCATATCGGGCAATTGAAAAAAACGGTTGTTCGTTATGGTTTTTGTTGATAAAAAAAACAGGAAAAAAAATCTCACGCCTTCTTCGCCTGGTACATGTGCCAGATCTTGCAGGCGCCCTCGTGACTCACCATGCATGGCCCAACGGGTGTCCGCGGCGTACAAATCTTCCCAAACAGTTTGCAGTCCGAAGGTGTTGCAAGCCCGCGGAGAACCCGGTCGCAGATGCAGGCCGAGTGCTTGCTCACGTGCTTAAAGACAATCCCGAACTTCTTCTGCGCATCGTACTGCTCGAACTCTTTCTTCAGCCGGAGCCCGGAGCCCGGAATGACCGGGAAGCCCCGCCACTCGACATCGGACGGCTCGAAGACCTCGTACATCAGCTTTTTAGCCTTGATGTTTCCCTCCCGGCTGACCGCACGCGGGTACGCGTTGTCGACCCGGTGCGTCCCTTCCTTTACCTGCTTCACGAGCATCAGTAAGCCTAAAAGGATGTCTTCGGCCTCAAACCCGGCAACAACCTGCGGAACGGGAAACGCCTCGTACTCTTCGTATCCCATCACCGTGCAGACATGGCCGGGGAGCATGAACCCGTGCAGCTTTGCCTCGCCCTGGTCGAGCAGCCATTTCATGGCGGGCGGGACAATGCGGTGACAGGAAAGGATCGAAAAGTTCTTAGGGGGTTTTGTGAGGATCGTTGCGGCAACCGTGGGGGCCGTAGTCTCAAAGCCTACCGAGATGAAGACAACTTCCTTATCCGTTTTCTGCGCGATCTCAACGGCCTTGTGGACACCCTGCACGACCCGCACGTCCCCGCCGCAGGACTCAAGCGGACCCCGGGTCCCGGGAACCCGGAGCAGGTCGCCGTAGGTCGCAATGATGCAGTCCTTGTCAACGAGCTCGAGCGCTGCATCGATCTCTCCCTGCGGCGTGATGCAGACCGGGCAGCCGGGCCCCATCACGATCTTCAGCTGCTCCGGGAGAAGGCTGCGGAGACCAGTCCGCGCGATCGCAGCCTCGTGCGTACCGCAGATATGCATGAAGGTCATCTCCCGGTCAACCTGCTCGTGGAGCAAGTCCGCAATCTCTTTTCCCGTCGCCATAGATGTCCCGGAAGTATTAACAGTAAAATCACATAAGTGTACGTATATGCCGATAGAACTCGCAGGACTTCAACCAAACTACATCTTTGCGGCACTCACCATCCTTGCCGGCATTATTATTGCCTTCTTTGTCCGCTCCTTTGTCAAGTGGCTGGAAGCAAAAGCCGAGACAACCGATACCAAGTGGGACGATATCCTGATTTCCGCTCTTGGCCTTCCGGTCCAGATCACCATTG
>NZ_PIZH01000505.1 GCF_002835825.1 Methanoregula sp.
ATAAGAAGGAGCGCCATGAGCTCGGGGTGCCCCTGCACCGGGAACCGGATCGGCATCCCCGCCTTCTCCGCGGTCTTCACCATGTTGACGCCTACCGCATGCTCGGGTATCCGGGCCTGCGTGGGGCGGATGCAGATCCCTTCCTTCACGTTGCAGGTTTCGCAGAGCCGGCACGAGCCGTTGACGAACGCGAGCGCAAACGGGTTGCCCGCATTGAACGCAGTCCGTTCCAGTTCGAGCATCATCGGTGCGAATGTACCTGTGCCGTTGAAATGATCTTTCCAGAACTGCGTTGCCTGCTCCTTCCTGTCAGCCGGTGCTTCGGGATCAAGCCAGTACTTGTAGATCGAACAGATCACATCGGGATCTGCTTCTGCCGGTGAGATGAACTTCACGAGCAGGGCATAGCGGTATTCGGAGAGGATCATCCGGAACTCGTCCGGTGTCGGGACATAGGGAGGGCAGGTCAGTTTCTTCCCGTACGCGATGCATCCCGCCCGGCACTTGAGCGGGACGCGGTTCTCGACAACGATATCTGATACGGGGATCACTTTTGCATCGGCTGCCCCGAGTGACTTGGCTGCCTGAATGAGAAAGATAAAATTCCCGAAATCTTTTTTCTCAACTTTCATGCGACTCACCCGTGTCAGTATCTGTATTATTGCGTATCACGAAAAATCTAGGTGCGCTCTTCATGGTGGGGGCGACCCGCTTCCAATCTGGTAATCCCAGGTCAGCTCGGTCGCTTTTCCCAGCATTACGGCAACCGGGCAGTTGAGAGTCATCGTATCATGGCTGGCTCTCTCTACCACCTTCTCATCCAGATTTCCCCTCAGGAAGAAGGTGATGTGAAGGTTCCTGAACACTGCCGGTGGCAGTTCCTGTCGGGTTCCCTCGATCGTGATTCTCAGGGGATCAGGACGGGAATTATGTGCGGACAGATCCATAAGGGCTTTGATCCCGGTACAACTTCCAAGGGACGCAAGGAGGTAGTCGATTGGGTTCGGGTTATCCCCGCTCCCGCCAAGGCATGGGCAGGGTTCAACGGCAATGTTGTGGCCATCGCAGTTGACGGCATTGAATTTCATGCCGCTCTTATACGAGACATTCATGAATACTGCATCTGTTGTCATGGTTATGCACGTCTTTTCTTTAACGTATTCGCATCCACTTCCGCGAGGAATTCACGGGCCGGCATGATCAGGAGATCGGGATCTTTTGCTGAAAACAGGTGGTCCCCGTTGACAAGGACGAGCCGGGCACCGGAAATCCCGTCAGAGAGTTCGCGGGTTATTTTCATCGGTACGATCCCGTCCCTTGTCCCGTTCACGATCAGGGTCGGGGCAGAGATCCGGCCGAGCAGTTCTCTCGTGTCGCACTGGTTCGCAGCAGCTTTCATTCGCTGAAAGGATTCCGGTGTTGGCGGGTACTTCTGCTGGAACATCCAGCCGGTCACCTTCTCCCTGATTCCCGGGATACTTATTACTATGAAC
>NZ_PIZH01000506.1 GCF_002835825.1 Methanoregula sp.
CGGCAGCGTCAGATGTGTACTAGAGACCGTGCCTCGACACAGACCTTACATGCATCGCACTTGGCCTCGTCCCAGATGACGTCTCCTTCGATTTTGCCCGTCTCGGCCGAGAACTTCTTGTGCCTGACAACAATGGCGGGGCAGAGTGCACCGCAGAGACCACACAGGGAGCACTTCTCCTTGTCGACGGTAAATGTCGTCTTTTTGGTCATCGCGGCAGCTTTTGGCTTTGCACCGGCAACCGGTCCCTTGTAGGTCCCCTCGTATGCGGGGACGTTCCGGTCGATTGCGTCACGCGGGCACACCTCTTCGCAGATGGTGCACTTGACGCATTTTTCGTCATCGATCTCAGCCTTCTTCTCGTATTGCGGGAACCCTTCCTTCTCAAGGATGGGGAGTCTTTCCTGTCCGTCCACGTTCAGAGTCATTGCGTTGAACGGGCACATGATGACGCAGACCCCACAATAGGAGCACTTGACCTCGTCGACATCGATCGGGGCGGCGTAGTTGATTGCACCGCGCTTCGATGCACCTACGAGACCGAGAACGATAGCCTCCTCGGGGCAGGCGTCAACACAGATACCGCATCCTGTGCAGGTCTCTGAATTGAGTATCAGGTTGTTGACGTTCTGGAGGAGTCTCTGCTCCATCACAACGTTAACACCATCTTTCTTCTTGGAAAACTTGGGAAACAATGCCATGAATTAACCCTCACGCTGTTTCTTTTTATTGCACTTCTGCCGTTGTCCCAGTCCCGGAAGTACAAATATACTCCGGTATAGCAACACGGCATGCAACCACACAATTATTACAGCCAGTACAATGTCGCATGTTTATGTGCACTGCAAATGCCATTCGGTTGTCACGCACCAGCCATAGATCGATTCTCAAAAATCGACTAACAAAAAGTGGTAGAAGAATGTAGATAAATGTTCTGAAATTTACCGGGGCTGATCGCATCCAATATTCTGATTTCTTTTATTTTAGTTTATATGCTTTATAAGCAAGTTAACCTCATTAAATAAACCAGCATCGGTTTTCTCTATGCGCTCCGGATCGCAGCGTTGTTGCAGCGACAATGCAAAAGACAATTAGAAAATTTATTCAGTCTCAATCATGGTACCTTTGTAGTACCGGAGGTTATTGTATGGAAATCAACGGCGTTACCATTGACGACACGTATGCAGAGGCATTCCCGACCTGGGTCTGCAGGATCATCATTACTGCGGTAAACAAGGACTGGGCAAGGAAAGCAGCAACCGAGGCAACCGGGTTTGCAACATCCGCGATCGGCTGCCCGTGTGAGGCAGGTATTGAGGGATATATCCCGGCAAGCCAGACTCCTGATGGACGGCCCGGTGTCTCCATCCTGATCTGTGCCAGCAAGAAGAAGCTTAAAGAGCAGGTAGTCGAGCGCCTCGCTGAGTGCGTTCTGACAGCACCAACCACGGCAGTCTTCAATGGCATCACCGATGCTGAAGAGAAGATCCCG
>NZ_PIZH01000507.1 GCF_002835825.1 Methanoregula sp.
AAAAATAACAAAATCAAGACCCAGTCCGGGACCTTCAACCGGAAATGAGCGGGGACAAGCGGCGGCGCTTATACGGTCGAGTTCTCAGATTCCTAGGGATATGTGGGGAGCAAATCCTTCACCGTTGTTGCCCCGACTGTTGCAACTAGCGTGCCGACAACCACCGCGCCCGTGGTGAAAACCACCCGCACGACCGTGACAACCGTCCCAACACCGTGGCCCACGGCCACGCAGTCCCCGCTCTCTCCGCTGACTGCTGCGGTAGGCATTGCGGCGGCAGGTCTGGCAGTTGTTCTGGCTGCACGAAGGGTGCGATAATAATAGATTCCATTTTTAGATCCTGTTGAATTTTTCACTCGTAATGATGGGGGCTGATGCCCCCATACCCCCATTTATGATGGACGGCCGCCACAGTCGAAGAACGCTTCGCGCTCTTCTCCCATCTCATCCCTTCGGGATTCGATGTGAGGGATTTTGTGAAATCCCTCTGCTTCATTCGTGCAGAATGAAGCACCCCGAAGGGCGAGTCGAAGTTCTCACTTCTCCACAGCCTGCAGCTGTCTCCGCGGCGGCTTCGATTTCTGTTCTCGATGGAAGCAACTCTTTGTTGAAGTATCCCATTCAGGTAATCCAGAGACATCGCCTGCGCCCCCGAGTCGAAGAACGCTATCGCGGTCTTCTCCTGCGTCGGGTCTTATGACCCTCACCCCCTCTTGGGGGTGTCGAATCTCATCAGAGATGAGACACGAGAAGAACCTGAACGGTTCTTCGAATCAGGGTTAGCGCAAGGGGAGCGATCGAATTAGGTCATAGGTATTTTACAGAACATAAATTCCGTTTTTTCGCTGCTCTGCCAACTTAGCCTGCAGACCGCTTGCGGTTTTAAAAAAGCGAAGATATCATCCATTGCTTCTGCCATCACCGGGTCTTTTTCCAGAGCCATGCCTCGTAGCAGAGCAGGATAAAGATGACGAGCATGCCTCCAAAGAAGAATGCAAGGGACGGGTCAAATGCTGCCGGGGCAGTTCCTGATGCCGTGCCGAACGTTGACTGAAGCGCAACTGCACCTGCTTCCCGTCCCGCACCGGTAGCGGTATCAACTGCTGGTGCCGGTGCAGCCTTGAGCGAGACCATCTCGGCGTTCATCACGGGGGCAGAGAGCATCGGCAGGATTGTCGAGATCGCCAGCGTCGATACAGCCACAATCCCGAAGAGCGAGGCATATTTCAGGAGCAGAGAACGGACGTCCACCCGGCGCGGGGCAACGATGAGGAGCTGGTCGGTCAGGGAGTAGAGTTTAACCTCCCGGCCCTTGATGCTGTACTTTGTGTCGGCAATCGCAATGACGCCAGCATCAAGAAGGTTCTCGACATGGTACTTCGCGGTGTTCATCGGGATCTGGAGCTTCTCGGTGATCGCAGTCAGGCTTTTGGGGCCTTCTGCAAGGAACTGGAGGATGTCGCCTGCAAGGGAGCTGGACATCGCCC
>NZ_PIZH01000508.1 GCF_002835825.1 Methanoregula sp.
GGCATAACAGTATACGACGTATGAGGGCATGGGCGTTGATTATGGAGAGGGGTTTTTGGAAAACGGAGAGAAAATTTGCGGTTTTTTGCGAAACGGAGAATTATTTTCTGAGATTTGTAAGGAACAAAAATGTTCCTTTATTCCTGTGCATACCCGGTTCCCGGCCGGCATGCAGCCAAACGATGATTCGGAAAAAACCCCATCTGCCTGATTCTACTATTCAGAACAAGATCCTCACCGGCACGGGAAGATCAGCCCCATTCCGGGCTATACTATTGCCCCCCCACCTCCTCTTTTGCCCGTCTAAAGAGACATAATGAGACACGTATCCGGACCCGGAAACCAGAGAAATACGCCAATCCGGGCCCGGTTTACGCTGTTTCCGAAAAAAGAGACATGCGATTTTGCGAATGAGACACCAAAAACCTCCCCAATCCACCAAACGGAGCCCGTACAGGGGAGATTTGGGAGGAAACCCGGAATACCCCCCTGCAGGGGGATCCTCAAGGGTGAGATCCACCCGGGGGATGCTTCCGGGACCTCCGTTGAACAGAACCATGTTCCTGCGGGATGAGACCTTCGGATTACCCTGTCGGCCTCCCGTGCCGGTCCAGCTCTATGAGACTCTTGTTCTCCAACCGGAAGAACCGCATCGATCCAAACGGGCACCAGAGCCAGAGTTCCCGGAGGATCTCCGAAACCAGATCTGCTGAGCGGAGCAGCGCGAGTGTTTCCCTCTGCTGGATCTCAACTGCTACAAGCGTTACACGGAGTTGTCGTGTCCGCTTCACCCTGACAATGATGATCCCGCAAGGGCCGATGATCATGAAATCCCCGGGTGCAAAAGCATCCTGCCGGAAGAAGATCACCTGCCCCCGCACCTGTGCAAGCGGGAGGGCAGCCTCAAGCGCTTTTTTCGATGGCAGTCCCCGGCTCATGCCGGATCCCTCCGTCCCTTCGATCGCGGCGCCGGATACTTTGCGTGCGGGATCGCCGGCCGCAGCTCACGTTTCACGCTCCGCGTCCGGATGCTCAGCGAATACACGTGCATGTAGGTCTTCTTGATCGTTACCCGTTCCACTTCTTCGCCATGCATCCGGATCCCGTTCTGGATCACGTGCGGGATGAGAAAGAGGGGGACATCGGGTATAACGACCGCAGCCCTGCGGGGCATGTTATTTCCTTTGCTCACCTTCAAGCCGGCATATCCTCTGCTCCAGCCATCTGAGCTTCCGGTTGATGTACGATGCATCCCGCTCAAGGTTATCGCTGAACCAGGCAAGCAGCTCGCCGAGGTTCTTCTCGGAAAGAGACGCTGCTGCCAGGATGTCTGCAGATTCGTTCCGGGCGCCGGGATTTTTCCCCTCGGAGGGCATTCCCATCCTAGGGATGAAATGATTTTCAGGATAGGCGTTTCTTTTCCTGCCGGAAATACCGGCTTCGTTTCTTGTGTATGCTGATTCTATGCTAACACTCCCTATCAATC
>NZ_PIZH01000509.1 GCF_002835825.1 Methanoregula sp.
CCGGCCCTATACTCCCGACAGCACGTACGGGCTCTTCCTTGTCCTTGTTGCGCTGCAGGTGATAACCCTGGGCAAGACACCGTTCGGTGAAGTCCGGCGCACGTGGCTTGTCATCATCGCGGGGATCGGTGCCGGGATCCTGGGAATGACGGCCTGCTTCATTCCCGGTGCCCTCTCCGGTGTCATCCATGATCTTGTCGGGGCGCTCCTTTTCGTTGGCGGTATCGCGCTCCTCCTCCAGCTGGTCCTCTCGAAAGAGAAAGCCGTGTTATGGGTCCGGGTCCCGGGAATCCTCCGGCACCTCACGGTTGCCTGTGCTCTTGTCTATTCGCTCACGGCTCTGCTGGGCCTTGTCACGCTCCTGCCCGGTCTTGTTGACGATTCCGTTACATCCGTTCTCCTCATCATGTCCGGCCTTGGCCTGTTTTACCTTGCGTGGAGCATCCAGAAGACCTCCGCTCTGTACACTCCGCAGGCAACGCAGCCTGCCGTACCACTCCCGCAGGGTTCCATGGACGTGCCGTTTTTCTTCCGCGATGCCCCCCTCTCGTTTACGATCGCGCTCCTCCTCTTCCTGGGGGTCCTCTTATCGCTCCTTGCCGTGCTCCTTGTGCCGGTGAACCTCGGCATCATCCCGTTCTCGCCGGACGGCCAGCTCGGGCTTTTGATCGTCATCATGGCCATCCAGTTCCTTGCCATGGGCGAGACCCCGGTCGGCCAGTTCCGGCGTACGTGGCTGATCCTTCTTTTTGGCCTGCTCTTCGTGATGCTTGGCGCGATTGCGAGCATTGTGCCGGGAGTGCTGACCCCCATTCTCGTGGTCATCCTTGCCACCCTCAACATTCTTGGCGGTATTGTGCCGCTCACGCTGCGGTTCCTCCCCATGCTGCAGGCCATGCGGAATCCCCCGGCCCAGCCGGCAGCGATCCCGGCCCCGCTCAAAAAAATGCTTATCACCCAGACCGTGCTCAACATCGTGGGACTCCTCTTCGGCCTCTCGATGCTCCTCCCCGGGCTCATCCCCGGCATGGTTGTCGCTGTCATCCTCTTTGCGAATGGCGGACTGCTCTTCCTGCTGGCCTATATCCTCTCCACGCTGCCGGCAGCGGAGTGAACTTTTTTTGACCCGGCAGGCAGATCCTTTAAACCAGTTCACCCTGCACGGAACCTGCATGGGGGGGTCGGGCGGTGTACTTCTTTTGTGTGAGGCCCACCCCTCCCGGCTTTTGATATGGCGGGTATGAGTATGTTTTTTTTACGTGTGAATCCGGAAAATTTCGGTTGTTTCCTGCACCAAAATCCCTGAAGGCGGGCGTCTCCCGGCCACAAATACACCGCCCCCCCCCCCCTTCACACCCGGGGGTTTTCCAGAAATTCAGGTGGGTTAACGCACCAAAATGCATGTGTAATGCGGGTGGCAGGGTGAGGGGGGCCGGGGGGTGTACAAAAATTTTGAGGACAAAAAAGAGGGCGTCATACACTAAA
>NZ_PIZH01000510.1 GCF_002835825.1 Methanoregula sp.
ACATGCTCTATGCAAGGAACGGAACCGGCCTGCGGATCGACAGCCTCGAAGCGGCAAAAAAGGCCGGGCGTATCGGCGTTGTGAAAGATGACGTGCGGCACCAGTTCCTCAGAGAGAACCGGTTTACCAATATTGCAACCTGCGGGAGCGATGCCGAATGCCTGCGGAGCCTGATGGCGGGAACAACGGCCATCTGGCTTGGCAGCAGCGCGAATGCTGCCGGTATCGCACAAAAGGAGGGCATTGATCCCACCGCCCTCGAACCGGTCTACGCGATCCGGTCTGTGGAGATGTATATCGCGTTCAGCAATGATACCCCGGACAGCGTGATCCGTGACTGGCAGAATATGCTGGATGCAATGAAGCAGGACGGGACGTTTGATGCCATCCGGAAGAAGTACGGAATGGCCCCCCGCACCGCTGCAGCAGTACCGGCTTCCGCCGCAGCGCAGGCTGACCTTGCCCTGAATATCATGGCTGCGGAAACGGACGGTCAGCTGAAAGCTATCCTCCGGCCCTATGAGGTGCTGGCAATAACCAGTGAGGCGAAGTCCGGGGACTGGCGGAACGTACGGCCCCTGCTTGCAGCACTCGAAGGAAAAGAACCGGATGCCCGTACCTGGTACGCCCTCCCGGACGGCTCCTATTTTACCGTTGTCGACGGCCCTGCCAGCGCGAACCTGAAAACCCGGTCCTATTTCCCGGTTGTTCTCGCGGGGAATGAATCGGTGGGGATTGTGGTCGTGAGCCATTCGACCGGTAAAAATGCTGCCATCGTGGCAGTCCCGGTCGTCGCATCAGGCAGGGTCACCGGCGTTCTCGGGGCATCGGTGTACCTTGACACGCTGACCGATACGCTCCGAAGCGGGATTCCGGAGCTGTTCACTTTCTACGCGATCGATACTGAGGGAAAATTCGCCCTCCACTCGGACAAGGGACAGATCTCGCGGAACGTCACAACCATTGGCACCGGCTCATCGTTGGGGAAAGCCATCGCGACAATCCGTTCACAGGATACCGGTTCGGTGGAATATTCCGATAGCGGTGTGGATTATATGGCCCGGTTCCGGTCACTTCCATTGACCGGGTGGCGGCTCGTGGTCGCGTGGCCGAAGGCTGAGGAGTGAACGAAACAGTTGAAATAATTATGATTCCTTTTTTTTCTCGTTAAGCATCGTTGTATTTTTTTATGATCGTTAGAAGTCTATGAAATGTTTTCCAGCGATTGCCGCCCCGATGGCGGGGCGGCGTGAGCCCGTCTCCCGCCGCCGTTCAGCCTGCTTTCTTCCGATTTTCTGTGACTGGCAATTAAGACTGTAGCATATTGTCAGATTTACGGAGTTCTCTCTATTGGGTTTGTTATTCGGTTGATCGCGGACGGGCGGAGGGACGAGCACGGCCGCGTTTGCTCGCAATCGTTTTAAAGAAAACAAAGACGTTTTTAGGGTTTCGCCCCACCGTGAAGTACCCCCATAGTGCGATAG
>NZ_PIZH01000511.1 GCF_002835825.1 Methanoregula sp.
CATGACCGGCATTACGATGCTCGATGAGAGCATAGCCGCGGTGCGGGAACAGAACCTGGGGAATGACTCAGCCATCAGCGAGGCGCTGATGAAGAAGATCCGGGTCTATAACTATGTCCCGCCAGGTGTTGCGGAAGCTTATGCACGGGCGATCATGGATGAGTACAAAAAAGGCATTGAAAAAGAGTAGAACATAAATTGCTTTCTGTGGAGATACCATGACAAAGATCGAAGTGCTCGGGACCGGCTGCGCGAAATGCAAACGCCTGTTTGAAAACGTGCAGGCAGCGGTAAAGGAACTCGGCATTGCAGCTGAGGTTGTGAAGGTCGAAGACCTGGATGCGATTATTGAGGCAGGGGTCATGATGACCCCGGCGCTCTTCATCAACGGGGAAGTCGTTGCTGAAGGCAGAGTGCCGGACGTGAACGAGATCAAATCATTGTTACAGGAGTGAAAAAATGGCAGAAATACCATCATGTTCATGCGGACAGAACGAGAAGAAGCGGATCATATTCCCCTGTGCCGGGCAGGCAAACACCGGGCAACTGACCAACCTTGCAGCCCTCCAGCTGACCGAGGAAGGGTACGGGAGCATTGCCTGCGTGGCACTGCTCGCGATCGGATCAGAGAACCTTGTTGCAAATGCATTAAACGCGGACGAGGTTGTCATCCTGGATGGCTGCCCGATGCTCTGCGCAAAGAAGATTGCAGGAGCACAGGGTGTTGCGGCAGGGCAGCATATTGTGTTGACTGAAATCGGGATCACGAAAGGGCCCTCGAAGAATTACACGCAGGACGATATCGAGAAGGTCGTATCAGCCTGCTGGAAAGGAGAAGGCCGGGTGAAAACCGCAGCACCAGCGGATAAGAAAGGCGGCGGGTGCGGCTGCGGGTGCAACGGGACCTGCTGAACACAGGGATTTCATGACATACACCCTCGTTACCTGCTCTGGCATCTCAAATACCGGCAAACTCACCACACAGGCCGGGATGCTCCTGATGCAGAGAAAGCCGGGAATGTTCCTCTGCATGAACTGCAAACAGTCCGCCGAATCCCTCAAAATGGATGCAGGAAGTGCAGAACGGCTGATCGTGCTCGACGGATGCACGGACTGTTGTGCAACAAAGAAACTCACCGCAGCCGGCCTCTCCGCGGACGCCCATATCATCGCCACTGAACTCGGGATCGAGAAGAACGGCATGGCTGATGTGAAGTATGACGAGATCGAGAAGCTGGTCCGGGCAGTTATTGACAGGGTATCCTGCCCGACAGAATGAGAATCGGGCGCGTGTGGACGTGATGGGATGAAAGGTCCAACAGAACAACACCCGGGCACAGGGTTTATGCAGGGCGGTTCGCACACGATAATTAGTGAGGAATCAGCATGAACAAACCAGAATCAGCATATGATAATTTCAGCAAAGGGATAACCTGCTCGGCAGCGGTCTTTGGAGCGTTTGCACAGGATCTCGGACT
>NZ_PIZH01000512.1 GCF_002835825.1 Methanoregula sp.
TCATGAAGGCGCTCGGCCCCTCGTTCGGGAAGAGCATCCCGAAGGTCAGGGCCGGAATCGAGGCCGCAAACGGGAGCGAACTCAGGTTTGCCATCGACACGCACGTCAGGGCCACGGTTTCATCCGGCTGGGAATCGTTTGAGATTACTGCCGATCACGTGACGTTCAGCGAGCTCCTCCCGGACGGCATTTTCTCCGCCCCGATGAACGACGGGACGGTGTACGTTGATGTCACGCTCTCCCCCGATCCCGAGGCTGAAGGGTACGCCCGGGAAGTAATCCGCCGCATCCAGGAGATGCGCAAGCAGATGGACCTCAGGGTCGAGGACTTCATCCGGGCCGATGTCGCGATTGCCGACCGGACTATCTGCGACCTGATCCGGATCACCTGGCGCGATGGGATCAAGGACGAGGTCAGGGCCACGGAACTCACCATCCGGCTCGCCGATGACCAGCAGCCGGCCGGGCCCTGGCAGATGGAGAAGGACTGGGACGTGGAAGGCGTTGCAATGAAGATCGGGATTGGAAAACAATCTTCCTGAAAACTCCGCTTTTTTTGAATTTTCTCGGCAAATCCGCGACTATCAAAACTAACATAAGATACCAGGGTCAAGATGCCAGTATGAAATACTCTCTCATCCTGCTCGCAGGTCTCGTCGCGATCTCCTGCATCCTTGCCTGTGGCTGCACCCAGCCGGCACAGACCCCGGCCCAGACCCCGGTAACGACAGTCCAGACACCCCCACCGACGACCCTTCCGGTTACGACCCTGGTAACCCCGGTATCCACTCCCGCTGACATATACTCCCTCAGTCCGGAACCTACCCGTGCCCTTCTGGCCTATGCAGATATCACCTACCAGATAAACCGGGAACAGAATACCAAAACCCCTGTCATCTCAGTCATTATTAACGGCGGACCCGGGCTCGGTTTAATCAAAACTGTCGCGGTCAAGGCGGTCCGCCCGGACGGGACCGTTACCCAGGGAAGCGCAAACCATCCGGGAATGGGAACTTCGGTTGACGTAATGGGTTCTCCTACCAAGGACCGGGTCGTCATCTGGATTACCCTGAGTTCCGGGGAGACCTACAAGATCTTTGACCAGAATGTGCTGTTCGCAACCCGGGGAGGATAATTCTTTTTTGTGCCGGACGTTTCAGGTCCGCTGCTGTTATAAGACCTGAGGGCTGGTTCAGATACTGGACGGAACAGGGGATCAGAGGATCCTTTTTCCAGGGATTTCCGGATCTTTCAAACACAGCCGAAAGCCTGCCCGAATTCGCAGGCCGGTTTCGGAATTCCACAACAGATTTAAGAGATCGTGCCAAAAATACCGGCATGGCGCGAGATCTCTTCATATTCATCGCTTTTTTTGTGACGGCCTGTCTTCTTACCGCCTGCTGTACCCAACCCGACCGGTCCCCTTTACCGGTTCAGACAACCGTCAGTACCCCGCCAGCACCCACCCAATAGCCACC
>NZ_PIZH01000513.1 GCF_002835825.1 Methanoregula sp.
GTGCAGGCTGTCATGAAAAAACTCTACCGGGTCCTCCCGATTCTTGCCGATCTGATCCCGGCCGCACTCGCTGCCTGCGACGGCGTCCTGTTTGACACGCTCACCCGGTGTCCTCACTGCGGTGGCAGC
Source organism: Methanoregula sp. (assembly GCF_002835825.1). Classification (GTDB taxonomy): domain Archaea; phylum Halobacteriota; class Methanomicrobia; order Methanomicrobiales; family Methanospirillaceae; genus Methanoregula. Next base: position 130 of record NZ_PIZH01000513.1, read on the forward strand.
CTGTCCGCCTATGACATCAGGATGAAACAGTTCGCTGTCGTGACGGAAGGCAGCGGTACCAGGACTATTATGGTTCGTATCCGGAGATTCCGGTGCGCTGCGTGCCGTGCCGTTGTGTACGCCCCCCAGCCGTTTTATCCGGATACCCGTGCAGGAGCCCCGGTCGTCGATCTCTGTATAGCCCTTGCAACCCTCAAGCCTTATGCGCGCGTATCGACCTACCTGCGTCAGATCGGAGTGATCGTTGACCGGTGGAGTGTCCGGAATTATGCCCGGCGGGGCTATCCTGCTCCCTTCACGGTTGATGTATCCGGAATCCCGATCCCCCTCTCGTTTATCCTCCTCGCAACACGGTCAGCGCAGGCCCCTGATGGGCATCAGCTCTCATCTGTCGACATTCTTGAGGCATGCTGGTTCCGGCCGAACGCTACCGTCCCGGAATTACATTCCATAAAGGATCTCATGGATTTTTTCCGGTAAATCCTTTCCGGAAACCGGATCGATCCCGAGGAACACCAGGTTTTCCCGGTTGGCGGATACCCCCTAACCTCACGACCGGTTTACCCCAAGTAATTACTTTTCATAACATGTTTATCAGATGTCATCCAACTCTGTGGTTATGAGTTCCGCAAAATCCGAATATTCTCTCGCCGAGCTCAAGGAACGGATGGATGATTACGGAATTGGGTCCGTCCTGCAGGACTGGTTGTACCGCTCATCGGAGTTCCATACCTATTCGGCTCCGGGTCTCCTCATCGGCGTCTTCATGATCGATTATGCGATGGAACTGCTCGGCGCAGATCCGCGGGAAAAACTCTACACGGTATGTGAAACGCACAAGTGCGCACCCGATGCGGTCCAGGTGGTTGCCCATTGCACCTTTGGGAACAACCGGCTCCGCATTATCCCGACCGGCCGTTTTGCGCTGACCCTGAACCGGTCGTCGGCGGAAGAAACGACGGAAGCGGTCCGGGTTTATATCGATCCGAAAAAACTGGAACGGTTCCCGATCATTTTTACCTGGTTCACAAAGAGCCCGGATTTTGATAAGAAAACCATGGCCAGACAGCTTACCGATCAGATTCTTGGGGCGCGGCGGGAGATCCTCTCCTGGGAGCGGGTTCGTGTCCCGGTTCGCAGGAAAAAGGAATGGAAGTCGGCAACCTGCCCGGTCTGCGGGGAGCATGTTCCCGAGCACCTGCTTGAGGAATGGGTATGCGCAAGCTGCGGTTCCCTGCACTATTATGAAAAAGCGACCTGACCGCAGGTATGGATGCCCCTGATATGCCAGTTCTCTTTTTTGGACGCTTCCCGGTATTCAGCGCCGGCCCGTGTGCTGCGGTAGGA
>NZ_PIZH01000514.1 GCF_002835825.1 Methanoregula sp.
AATCCACTTACGATACCATTCCCCCCTATTGGCTGCAGAGTTGTGAAAACCTGGTCAATTACGAAGCAACGGTCACGATCCCGTTCACGATACCAGCAGGGGTGAACCTCTCGCGGGTATATGATTACCCTTACCTTTCGTTTGACGGCCCTGGCGACAGCCGGGGGGGGACGAATGTCCCGGACTGTTCGAATGTGTTTGGATACCACTGCGAAGACCCGATCTATTCTGTGAACGGAGTGGAGATGACGGACTGGATTGGCCCATATGGTGCAACGTCCAGCTTCGGACGGGTCAACCCCGCGATCCTGGCAATTGGGGTCAATACCCTGACAATCAAAAGCAAACCCCTCTGGCGCTACGTGGATTACCAGGGGTATTCCGATGGACCGTTCTACACGGGACGGGTTGACATCGACGATGTGTATATGATCATCCAGACATCGTATTCCCAGTCAGAGATGCCGGAGCTGCGTGATCTTACGATAAGTCCGGATATTCTTCTTGCCACTCATGACATCACCATCAGCCCGGTGGTAAAACCCGGATCTCCCGAATGGAAGATTGTTGGCATCTCCTATTATGTGTTTGACATTAAGACCGGCGATATGGATCTTCACCGGGTCCTTCCGGATACCGGTGACCTGACCTACCGGCCGGCTCCCGGCAACTATGGCCGGAAATGGTTAAAAGCAAAGATGCATGTAGTGGACCAGTTGACCGGGCACCGGGAAATCTCTGAGATCACCGTCCCAATAAGCATCTATTTTGAGAAGGGGCAGTACCCGAACTGGGTGAAAGATGATGGGGTCTTTCCCAACTGGTACGTATACTGGATGGAGGATGGCGCCGTCCCAGGACTTTCGGGAACACTTGAGAATTGTGCTCCCATAGAGACCTGCGTTTCGGTACTCTATGACGATAATATGCCCGGGTACGGGATCACTACACCCACAGGACTTATCGGAGTTTTTTCTCTGGCCGGAGCAGTCCATTACAACACCCCGCTGGTACTTCCAACAACGGTCCTGGAACCCGCAGGAGAGTCCTTTGGCGGGCCTGATATCAATGGCATCGACAGCGTAGCGGAGATTATCGCGCACGAGAATTACCACAAATGGGTCGATGAGCAATGGAAAACAGGAGGAAGTTTCGAGGGTAGTACGGATACAGACTACAATGTTGTTGGAAACAAAACGTATAATGATAAACTTCCCGATGATTACGAAACGGCGACCTCAAAAACCCATACCACGATCACGGATACCTACCTGCTCGAAGGGTACAAGCACCCGACGTACCGTTATTACGGGGACAAAGACTACATGGCGATGCGGGCCGGGAACGGGGGCCGGGGGATTCCCGAAAACGACTGGGCGTACCCGGGCAAGCAGGCAGGAGGTGTCGTGGAGATCCCCGGGATAAAACCCCCGGCAGCAGGCGCCTGCGAGGGCATGTGTGACATCGTCTCGGAG
>NZ_PIZH01000515.1 GCF_002835825.1 Methanoregula sp.
GGAAGTGACAAACAGGGAAGATCGGGAACAAGAACAAAAAAGAGCACAACTCAAAGAAAACCAACACCACCAAAACCAAGTTCGACTTCGGCCGGATGCATGCCCCGACCGAGCACTTCAACAAAATCACGGACAGGAACATGAAGAGATTCAGGGACAGGAAGTGTATCGTGCCCCTCACTCGCGAGAAGATGGGACGCGGGGAATGATCCCGCTTTTTTTTTTACTAGCTTTGCCGCGTGCGGGCGGGCAGGCCGGGCCCGGTGCGGGGCAGCCTGAATGCATCAGACTGTCCGGTACCGCAGCGGGGATTGCGCGATGATCTTCTCCCCTCTCCGGTCTTTCTCGATGATGGAAACTGTTACGTTCGCACCATAATGGATTGGTACCGGCAGCTCCGTTGCGGGGATGGTGAAATGCTTCTGCCTGTTGAATTCCGGCGGCACGGGGAACCTGTAATTGCCCGGCCCCTCCGTGAGCGTGATCTGCACAGCGTATTTCGGGTCTGCCCGCGGTATCAGCCCCTGACCATCGACCCGGAGGGATTCAGTACAGATATCTCCGGATTTCCTATGTTCGTACTGCGCAAGGATCCGGAGTCCCATGGGTCCCGGGCTGCTCATACCCAAGTACTGTAACGGGCACGGTATTGAATTGAACTCATGCGACCGTTTCCCTGCCAGGGGATCCTTCGGGTCGGGTTTCTGTGAAGGTCCCCAGGGACCGGGCAGCCTGAATGCAGGGAATTCCCCCGGGAGGCGGGTCGTTCACCCGATTGAAACAGCCGGCACAACCTTTTTCCTTCCCCGCGTTGTCTGATTGCAAAGAGAGATGAAGTGCGGTCATGTCCTTTCCTGTTGAAATTGTCATCATCTTCCTGCTCATCCTTATCAACGGGATCTTTGCAATGGCAGAATTTGCCATCGTGTCGGCAAAGAGAACCCGGCTCCGCCAGTGGGCGGACGCGGGGGATACCCGGGCTGCCACTGCCCTCAGGCTTGCCGAAGAACCCACGCGTTTCCTCTCAACCGTGCAGATCGGGATCACGCTGGTCGGGATCTTTGCCGGGGCGTTTGGCGGGGCGACGATCGCGGCCGGGATCGCGGCATATTTCAGAGGATTTCCCCACCTCGCACCATGGAGCGACCTGCTCGGGATCACGGTCGTGGTGCTGGTCATCACCTACCTGACGCTGATCTTTGGCGAACTCGTCCCAAAACGCATCGCGCTCCTCCACGCGGAGGGTATCGCCGCAGTCCTTGCAAAACCGATGCAGTTCCTCTCGATTATCACCGCACCGCTCGTCATCATCCTGAGCGGGTCTACCGAGGCGATTCTCCACCTTCTGCGGATCGGCAGGTCACCCGAGCCCCCCGTATCCGAGGAGGATACCAGGAGCCTGCTCGCGGACGGGAGACGGGCCGGGATCATTGAAAAAGATGAACTCGAGATGGTCGAAGGTGTGCTCA
>NZ_PIZH01000023.1 GCF_002835825.1 Methanoregula sp.
AAATAGAGCTCGGCCATGCCGCAGTAGGGGCCGGAGTCGAATACCTCCTGGTTGATCATGACGATGTTTGCGTCATGGTTGGCTACCACGGTTGCGATATCCCGCAGGACGCCCCTGCGGTTCTCTGCAATGATCCGGATTGCCGAGCGTTGAGGTTCAGACTCCATAGGCTTGATGCGATAACCGGGGATCGAACCCGGGTTAGAAGCTTGGGAAGCTCCTGTCCTACCGCTAGACTATTATCGCACGCGTTGCTGCTCTGAATTATTGGGTGAGTTTAACATAAAAATATCCCGGTTGCCCGCGGGTTCGTTTATAACCGCGGAAAACAAAATATATTCAGAGAAGGCTGTTCTTCCAGATGGCATGCAATAGATGCCCTGAGGGAAGAACTCCCGAGATAAAAGGATACGATACCATGCGCCTGCGAATCCCTCTACTCATCCTGATGGCTTGCCTGCTCTCCCTTGCATGCGCTCCTGCGCAGGGGGCAAACAGCGGCCCTGTCACCGTCCTGTACCAGAACTCGTTCTCGAGCAATCCCCAGTGGGTAACCAACAATCCCTCCCTGGATTACTGGGACCCCGGGCTCCAGATGTATCATTTTGCCATCGAGCCCAGCACCGGTGCCTATGCTTACACGCTGGTCAAGGGCTACGAGAAGCAACCGTTCACACTGGAATACGATCTGATTCTCAATAAAGTGGATGAAGGAGCCACTTTCCGTCTGGGGTTCTCAGGGGCAGAGATGAACCCGGAAGTTGGCCCCAATGTCCTCACCGAGTTCACCAATGCAAAATACGGTCAGATCCTGTGGCTCCGGCTGGTCACTCCCGGCAATAAGCTGATGAGAGTCAACAGCAAGTCGGGGGATACGCAGAGCAGTGGCAGCATTGCCTACAATGGCCCGACGGTGAATTACGAGCTCAACAAGACCTACCGGGTCACAGTGGATTACAACAAGGACCAGCGTACCCTCACCATGAAGGTTAACGAGAAGACGAGCGGGAAGCAGATCTGGGGGTATTACATCAACACGGTAGAAGACCTGAGCGGGATGGACCGCATCTACTTGGGCTCGATTGGGGACTATGGCCCGATGCACCGGTACGCTGAAGGCTATCTCGACAATGTCCGGCTCACTATTCCATCCGCAGCGGAGGAAACGACTTCCGCTGCCGCGGTAACAACTGCCCCGCAGACCATAACGACACGGCCAACCGCGATCCGGACGACCGTTGAGCAGACTCCCCTTCCGGAACCCACTCCCCAGGAGTCCCCGCTCCCGGCACCCATAACCATTCTCGCCCTGTGTATTGCAGGGGCCTGTATAGCGCTGTTCATATCCGGGCGAAAATAATCCTTTCCTAACGTTTTTTTGCACTCCCGTTTCACTGCGGGATTGCAGTATCAGAATTCTGCACGGGAGAATTCCCGTGGCATGAAGGTAAAAAAGGATAGTGTGGATGGGGTGTGTATGATCTCCGGAGACACGAGTGTTCTCCGGACCTCTGGAGTTGGTACTGAATCACTGCCGCATGGTGGCGGCAGCATGAGGCGATAGTGGTGCCCTTACCTGCATTCTGGCCCGTGTGCAGCGGGCCTGAAGACGTGCGGTCAACATTCATTCCGGTGCGTGGCAAGAGGTGCCATCTCATGAACTGCGGGGCATCCCGTGATCGTTTGTCAGGATTCCTGCGCTAATGACCGGGAGATCCGGTGTGCCGTTCGTCCCCCCTGAACCGGTACTGGTAGTTCCGTGCGGGGAACCAGGTACCAGGATTATGCTGCCACAGTCACCATCGGGAAGTGCTGCGGAAGCGGGGGACGAGATCAGCCCAACCGAGAGCAGGACAAGGGACAGTCCGATCATGATGATGCCGGTGTTCATTACGTGGTCTCCTTTTGTTCTGGATGGGTCGGTGACACGCCGAATCAGCTTCGTGCATCACCTGATTATCCTGTTTTATTGGTGAGCTGATAAATACCCAGAATTCCCGGGGTTGGGTGATGTAACCCGGTGGTTACAGCAATCAACCCGGATGGTGTAATTATGAAGAGAAACCATAAGCAGAAAATATAAACAGTCATACCCTTATGTTCCGGTAACCAAGAGAAGGTGTATTTCCCCTGGTGGAGCAACATGGACCCCGCTGACAAATCCCCAACACTCATCGTTCACGAGGACTCCGACTCGCTTGAGGAGCTGTCGGAATACCTTGATGTGCTATCAAGCAGCGCCCGGTTACGGATTTTAAAATTTTTAGAAAAGAAACCCCGCGATGCCCGATCCATCTCCAAGGAGATCGAGACGAGCTACGAGAACACCAAGAAGCACCTTGATCGGCTGCTGAGCATCGGTGTGATCAAAAAGGAGGCGGGGCTCGGTGCCCCGACGTCGAAAGGGATCCACCCGGTCTGGGAGTATTCCCTGGTCCCGGGGGGTCTTGAGGCCATCATCCGGAACCTCGGGCTCTTTTCGAACACCCGGGTCCAGGTAGTGGGAAGCGATATCGCGCGCCGGCTTGATGAAGTGAAAGGCACCCTCTCCAGGGAAGTGCTGGGAAATGCCCCGGCAGCCATCGTCCTCGGCGGTCCTGATGACAAAAAGGTGTTCCTGTTAAAAGGCGACAGTATCGCTGTCGGCAGGAACGACCCGGAGAATGCGGCATCGTTCCGGCCGGACAAAGACATCGTCCTTGCCGACAGTTATTCTGCGGTCACCCGGGTCTCCCGCCCCCACGCAAAATTCACCCATGACAAGAGCGGGTGGTTTCTGGAAGATTCCGGTAGCACCGGGGGAACCCAGCTGAATAACCACAAGCTGGAGAAAGGCGTCAAGAGTGCGCTCCACGACGGGGATCTTATTGAACTGGCAAAAGGCATCTCCGGTGTCAGGCTGGTCGTGATCCTGCCCGGGGCGCAATAAACTGCGGGTGAAAGGGACACACCTATAAAAACAATCCCTTCCAGTACGAATAAGAGAGAGGTTTTTCACTCCCCCATGATCCCGTTTTCATCCTTTCGCATCATCGTGATTATCACGCTTGCCGCCATGCTCATCAGCCTGCCGGCTGCTGCCGCCGAGCATACCGTGGGCCCCCGAGGAGCCGAGTTCTCCACGATCAAGGATGCCGTTGACTGGGCGGTTGGTGGCGATACCATCCGTGTCATGAGCGGGACGTACACGGATCCCGTCAGGATTGACAAGAAACTGACCCTGATCGGCGTGGACAGCGGCAGCGGGGCGCCGGTCATCGCGTCGCAGCCGGCAGCGAGCGGCATCGAGATTCACGCCGACGGTTGTTCCGTGCAGGGATTCACTATCATGGGTAGTGCCGGCGCGAGTGGGATCCGCGTCTCCTCGGACAGCAACTTCATCCGGCACAATACCATCCGGGCCAATGGCGAAGGAATCACCCTCGTTTCATCAGACAAGAACTCAATTGTCGGCAACACGCTCATGGAAAATAACCGGGCGGGGATTTCCCTTACCGCATCGAGCAGCAACACGTTCGATGGCAACACCCTCCGGGACAATGCCATCGGGATGACCATGGACGCCGAATCGCGGTCCAACACGGTCTCCCGCAACATGTTCTTCAATACCCAGAATGTTGTCTCGAAGAGTCCCAGTTCCTTATGGAGCAGCCCCGCCACCTACCAGTACACGTACCTGGGAACAACAGCAAAGAGCCGGATGGGCAATTACTGGAACGATTACCGCGGGAAGGATGCGAACGGGGACGGTATCGGCGATATCCCCTATCCCACGCAGACCAGTGCTGCCACCGGTAGCGGAAACGATCCATATTCTGCCGACGACTTTCCCCTGATGGACCCGGTTACGTATTATGCCTCGATGAGTGTCGATGGCACTCCTTCCTCCGCAGGTATCACCGCTTCACCATCTCCGGTCACTACCCGGCTCCCCGTGACACCTGGCATGGAAAACACGGCTGTACAGACTCCCCGCCCAACGCAAATGGCATATCAGCCCACGAGCCCGACCCCTTCCGGGAGCCCGGGGATCGAAGAGTGGCTTACCCGAGTCCTGCAGAGTATCCCCCTGACCGGGGTTGTCCTCATTGCGATCGGCCTTGTGCTTGCCGGTATCGGGGTATTCCTCTTCGTTTTCCGCTCATCTGAAGAAGTGTCCCTCCCCGAATCCCTTGCCCCGGTCACCACGCGGGCAGCCTCCGTCCTGAAGGGAGCCGTTGACAAGACCTGGGGGCTTGTCACGCGTCCCGCAGAGACGGTGGCAGAACCGGCGGAAGAGACACGGGCTTCGCCCCTTCCCGCAGCAACGGACCAGAAGAACTACTTCCCAAGAGAGCTGGAGAGCAAGTATACTGACATATCGTTTGTCGGGCGGGGAGGGATCGCCTGGGTCTTCTCGGCGTACCGTAAGACTGATGGTGTCCGGGTTGCCGTGAAGATCCCCATCAGTTTCGACGAGGTGACCGGGAAGTGTTTCTTAAACGAGATCGCTGCCTGGGAGACCCTCAGGCACGAAAATATCGTTGAGGTCTCGGCGGTGAACATCCTGCCGGTCCCGTACGTGGAGATGGAGTTTGTCCCGGGATCGCTTGAAGCGCTGGAAAAACCCCTCCCGGTCTGGAAGGCAGTCCGTCTCATCACCGGTGTAACGGAAGGGCTCCGGTACGCCCATGACCACGGGTTCATCCACCGCGACATCAAGCCGCATAACATCCTCTTAACGGATGAACTGGTGCCAAAGATAACCGACTGGGGGATGAGCAAGGTGCTCGCAGCCGATGTCAAGAAATCGAGCGTTGCCGGGTTCTCCCTCTCCTATGCAGCCCCCGAGCAGGTATCCCCATCCGAGTTCGGAAGGACAGATGAACGGACGGATATCTACCAGCTCGGGGTTGTCTTTTACGAGCTCGTTACCGGGTCAATCCCCTTTGGCGGCGAGAGCATCGTCGAAGTCGGAAATGCAATCCTGCGTGACCCCGCGCTCCCCCCATCCGAATATAATCCTGAAGCGGAAGCTGTGGAGAAGATTATCCTGAAGTGCCTGGAGAAGGGCCCGGCAGAACGCTACCAATCGGCAGAGGAGCTGCTAGCCGCACTCAAAGGGTACCTTGACGAGGATGACGGATGAACCGTGATAGACGGGGTGACCGGGCATGAGCGAACCGGAAAAGACATTTGAACCCGCGACATGCTGCCACTGTGACGGCGAGGGGTGCCTGTACTGCAACAAGACCGGGACCGTCCTTGTCAGAGCCCCAAAGACCCCCTGCGGACCGTGCGAGGGTGTTGGCTGCATCTACTGCGGGTTCACCGGGTGGGCCGGGCCCAAGAGCCGCTGCGATTGACGTTTTAGCGGAACTTCCCCTCCACTCTTCTCGGGATAACGCACTCTTCGTACCGCTTGGCAAAGTAGCGGTCGGTCATCCCGGCAATGAAATCCCGAACAAGTTCCGGCAGGGTTGCCGTTTCGAGATAGCGCTTGTTCGTCCACCGTGTGTTGATGAAGTCCGTGTAGATCTTTGCCGTTGTCTCCTCCTGTTCCAGTGACTCGAGGCAGGAGGAAAAGAGGGTGTAGTACATCCGCTGGATCTTTTTTCGTTCCGCTGTCAGTTTCGGGTTGTCATAGATATGCTGCCGCGAGAATGCCCGCAGAGTGATTAATGCCTGCTCCACCTCGTGGCTGTATGAGATGAATCCTTTCTCTTCCGTGTCGCTGTTTTCGAGAAGATCGTAGATCAGGGTATTGATGATCTCCCGGTTCGTGCTGCCGAGCACATCTCTAGCCTTTGAAGGAATAGCGGTCCGGTCATCAATGAGCCCTACGTCCCGGGCGTCCTGCAAATCCCTGCCAATGTAGGCAATCGTGTCAGCGAATTTCACCACGCAGCCTTCGAGTGTCATAGGAGGCCGGGAACGTCTTCCGTCAGCATTCTCCTGGACCTTCCGGTCGAATGCAGCCCAGCCGGAGAGGGATTCGGGAGCGATCCGGATGTCGTCGGCTTCGCCATTGTGGCAGAGGATGCCGTCAAGCACCTGCATGGTCAGGTCGCAGTCCTCGATCTGGTCTAAGAACCTGACGCTCTGGACATTGTGGGAGAACCTGCCGATCCCCTGCTGTTCGCAAAGGGCGGAGAGGCAGCTCTCCCCGAAATGACCGTAGGGGATGTGACCGATATCGTGCCCGAGGGCTATTGCTTCGATCAGATCCTCGTTGAGCCGGAGCGAGCGACCGATTGTCCGGGCAATCTTCGAGACCAGCTGGACGTGGATGACCCGGTGTGTGATATGGTCATTGTCCACAAGATAGAAGACCTGCGTCTTGTCGATGTAGCGGGTATAAGCGCGGGTATGGATGATCCGGTCGGCATCGCGGGAGTACGGGGTTCGGATGTCCTCGAGCTCCCTATCGTAGCGCCGCACGGCATCTGCGCTGGTCGTCGCCAGGGGAGAGAGGAGTGCCTCGCGCTTCATGGTCAGTGCCCTGATGGCTGATGCACGTTCCGGGTCAGGAAGGCGTTTCCGCACCAGTCTCTTCATAAAATCCCGTTTGCGCGGGGAGGTGTTAAGGCTGGCGAAACGGGAAGATACATAATCCCCCTCCATGGTGCCGCGTTTCCGGATGGTCGCTCCGAGTGTCCAGCCCGTATTGTGGGGCCCGTTACCGCGATGCGACCGCAGCGGTCTCCCCGTACTGGATTACATGTCCTTTCAGCGCCGCGACCAGTGCATGCTTGTTTGAGCCGGGAGGGATGTCCAGCATCGTGTCCAGTACATACACCCTGAACTGGTACCGGATCATTGTCCCCATGGCAGGGCAGGGCCCGGTATAACCCATCGTCCCGGGGTCGGTGATCCCCTGGACGGCGGTCACAGGAGCTGTCACCGTCTCCCCGTGAGGAATACCTTCAGGGATGACCGGGTACGGGGGAATGTTCCAGCATATCCATGGGGTGAACGAGCAGCAGGACTTCTCGAACGGGTTAAAGACCATCACGGCAACCGAGATCGCAGCAGGGGAGATGTTCTTCAGGTAAATCCGGGGCGACAGATTCCCGCCATCGCATGTGTGAGAAGGGGGAAATTCAAGGAAGTCCAGCGACACGATGAGGGGGTCCATACGGAAAGATGAGCAGACCCCCTGCATGAATATTTCCCCTGCTGCATTCCCGTCAGGCTTTTTATCCCCGGGAGATGATGCATCAATACATGGCAGGCACAAAACCAGCTGGAGAAAACATGGAGCTTCATCCCGTTGGGATCATACGGTCGCCCTACCGAAAGCGTGGGGATGCTCCACGGCAGGGCAGGCTCACTGACACGGAATCGATCATTGAGATCCTGCCGGCATATGCCGAAGCATTGCAGGACATTGAGAAGAATACGCACCTCATTGCCCTGTACTGGTTTGACCGTTCCGACCGCTCGCTCCTGAAGGCGACGCCGCCGGGGTCCGGGACTGAGCATGGGGTCTTTGCCACCCGTTCGCCCGAGCGCCCGAATCCCCTCGGGTTTGCCGTTGTTGACCTTCTCCGCCGCGAGGGCAACCGGCTCACGGTCCGCGGGCTGGATGCATTCGACAGGACCCCGCTCATCGATCTCAAGCCATACTATCCCGATCTTGACTGCGTCAGGGACTAAGGACTCGTCATTGCGGCCTGCATCGATCTTCCATCTTTATTGTCTTGTGCGCCCAACCTGTACGATTGCTTACTGATACCAGGAGTCAATTCATGGCAAAGAAATCATTACCCAATACACCGGAAAAACCGGCGGACGAGGAATGCAAACAGGAGTGCTCCAGCTGTGCAACTGCCTCTTCCTGCCCATCCGCAAAGAAGGGGCAGGCCGGTCTCCCCCCCAAGGCAGAGATGGACGTCAGGCACGTCATCATGGTCCTCTCCGGCAAGGGCGGAGTCGGGAAATCAACCGTCTCGGTCAACCTCGCATACGCGCTCTCGAACCATGGCAGAAAGGTCGGGCTCCTCGACCTTGATATGCACGGTCCCAACATCCCCAAGATGCTCGGGATAGAAGATCATAAACTCTCGACCATGGATAACAAGATCGAACCGGTACGCGTTACCGGCAAGCTCTCCGTCATCTCGATGGCATTTTTGCTTCCCGACACCAGCACTCCGATCATCTGGCGCGGCCCGATGAAGATGGCGGCCATCCAGCAGTTCCTCTCCGATGTCAACTGGGGACCTCTCGATTATCTCGTTGTCGACCTCCCGCCGGGCACGGGCGATGAAGCGCTGACCATTGCCCAGCTTGCCCCCAATGTCCGCGGTGCCGTTATCGTTACCACCCCGCAGGATGTTGCAACGCTTGATGCACGGAAGTCTGCAAAATTCATCGAGAAACTCGGACTCCCGGTTATCGGTGTTGTGGAGAACATGAGCGGGCTTGTCTGTCCCCACTGCGGCGAACAAATCGAACTCTTCGGGAAAGGCGGCGGCAAGAAGATTGCCGAGGAACTCGCGGTACCTTACCTCGGAGCCATTCCCCTCGATATCGAAATGCGAAAAGCCGGCGATGAGGGACGGCCGTTCATCATCCGGCGTGCCGAGAACCCCACGTGGAAGAGCGTGGATGGCGTCATGGAAGAACTGATCAAGGTTGTCGAGGGATAGGTAATGGACTACCAGCGGATTCTTGCAGGAAAAGAGAAAACTCTCCCCATCTTCAAGGCAGTTGTCGCTGCCCTTGAGAATCCGCGCTCGTTCCCGGATCTGGTGGAGCCCATCTACCGTGAGGCAATGACCCTTGATGATGAGACCCTTGACCGGTTCCGGTTCTCGCTCATGCGCCTCCAGATCTACGCCGATGTCCACCGCAACGAAGACCTCGAGCAGGCCATGCATATAAGGTACGTTGCGCAGGTCATTGAGAAGGTGGTCTTCGGTTCGCTCATCATGGAACCGGCCGAGCCGCTCGCGGACTGATCGGGCTTTTTTGTATCCCGACCACCATGTTTTTATCAGAGAAACTATGCCGTGGTGATATCCTTATCACCAGACCCGCCAAATATTACGTAACATTCTTTCCATAATCCGAACGCCCGTTTTGGGCGCCCTGTTGAATACCCATATCCATATCCGATACCCGGAGCATCTATGACATCACGCATGCAGTCCCCGCACACGACCTGTCCGGGGTGTCAGGAGGAGGTCTTTCTCGACGAGCTGGTGGGGGGGAAATGCCCTCTCTGCGGCTGCACACTCGAGGACTTCGAGGAGTCGTTTGGCGAGTACGAGGGGATTCTCGACCGCTCCGACCTCTCGTGGCTCATCTTCAATTACTTTGTCTTCAAGAAGTTCGTTGACCTTGGGGTGCCCCCGCACCAGGTCATGGAACTGGTCACCACCTACAGCCAGAATGCAGAAAAACCCCCGGAGGAATGGTCGAAGACATGCTTTTCCCTCGAGATCCCAATGAAACCCTGGGACCGGATCCTTCCCAAGCACTGTGCAAAGTGCCACCGCTGGTTCATCCGTGGCGGGAAGAAGCAGATCCAGGGCGACATGAAGAAGACGGCACTTGATGTCGGGTTCATCTGCGACCGGTGCTGAATTATTCAGCCTCTTGTTTTTTTAATGCCGGTACTCGATCGCCGTCACGTTCCCCGTCTGGATATCGACCCAGGCAATCCCCGGTGCCAGAGACGCGTCAGCACGGAGTAATTCATCATCAAAGACGATTTTCCATGCCAGGGGAACCGATCCCGGACGTGGGACTGTTGCTTTCATCTGCCCGTTGTTCCAGCGCATTTCCGATGAGAGAATGCGGACACTCCCGATCTGTTCCGGGTATACAACCTTTGCCGCCTCCATAACCGCATACGTGGCATCGTGCCGTGCAATGGACGGAACGACAGCCTGCGAGAATGCATACTCCGGCGTTGTCCACCGTTTTTCATACCCAATTACCTCCTCCGTGAGGGCATCGACAACCACGGAAATACCATCGGTATCCACCGGGTAGTCGAGATGCCGTCGCTCCAAAGAGAACGTGTACGCACCAGCAGCCGGCACCGATTCCGTTCCCCACTGATCATACCGCGACGAAGTGAGAGCAAGGGAAAGCCCGCTGTTGCGGTCGGAAACGTATCTTTCTGCGGTTTTCTGTGCAATTTCCTCGCTAATGGCGGGATCGGCAGGTCTTCCATAGGCGGGGATATTTCGGGCAAAGGACCGGATCTCGCCTGTTGTTGCATCCACGCTGCCATAAACAAGGGTCGTGTTCCCGGATGAGTGGGTGAACCTCCAGGCTCCCCCCCGCGAGGGGTTATCAAGGTACCATATACCTTGTGGTGAACCCGCCTCTCCCGGGAACTCCGCAACGACGATATCAGAAACCCTCTCTTTGGGGACTGCAGCAGTTCCTTCCCCTGCAGCCCAGGGTATCCCGCTGGCCGCATCGATAAAAACAACCAGGTCCTCCTGTGGATACCAGCCACCTGTCGTTTGCAGGGTGAACCCGAAGAGTGACCGGGTGGTGCCTGCCGAATAGTTCACACTTCTGATAGTGAACAGATCTTCCGGGCAACACCTGCGCAGGGCAGTCTCTGCCTGCAAGAGTGAGAGGGAACCGCCGAAAGCCTGTTGCGGGACGCCCGGTTCTATGGAATACCCTCCATCATGCAGGGCTGTGGCAGGGGTAACCGGCGGTAAGGATGCTTTGGTTGAACCCTGTGACGGCGTCTCCGTCTGTGAGTGTATGGATACGGTTGTGACCACAACTGGCGAGGGTGCCGGCGGGGAGTAGGGAGAGAACGGGGCCGTAGGAAGGCCGGCCCATGACAGCTGGGAAAGGGAGAAGGCGAGTACTGCGATCACAAAGAGGATTATGCTGATGGTGAGGATCCTGATCGCCACACGCCTGCGGTTCTTCTCGCGGATCTTTTGCCGGTACCGCTCCGGAAGATAGGGCTTGTTCTCATCCATACCTGCCATGGTTTATTCCTGGAAGTAGTGTTACATGGAAGGAGGTAAAAATGGTGCAGGCCTGCCCGGCATAGGATGCACAACGCAGCATGCCTGCAGCAACGCAGAATGGATGGCGTTCTGATCCTGTCAGTCCTCTTTCTCGCCATCCCGGTTGCGGATACTTACAAACCAGATTACGAGGGTAATGAGGGCTACTGCGAAACATACCGCAAGGAGCCGGGGATCGATAGAGATACCGATGACACTGGGGCCAAATGCCATGTATCTCGGGCCCGGGAGAGTCTCTGCGTCCAGTTCGGCATGGAAGATATCAATTGGCGTCGGCGTTACGGTGATTTCCGGCAGGTTCTCCACGTTTGCCAAAGACAGGTTGGTGGTATTCGGATCAATCCCCGGTGTAATCATCATGTTCGGGTACCCTGATGCCGGGGCCGCAGATACCGGGATGACGGAAAAGAAGAGGAGAAGGAACACGAGAACGGAAGAGAATTGCCGTGTCACTCTTCGGAAAGCAGCGGTCATAATTCACCTGAACAGGATAGTTGAGGCACAGAGAACAGGTTTGTGGTCGGAAAGGCGAAGGAACCGGTGAGAGCGCACTTGAACCCTGGTGAGGAATGCAGGGGTGGAGAGGGGGGCTTACCACTCCACCCGGAAGCCCCGGTATTCCCCAGTGGCATGCCCCAAAGAAACCTCGATCTGCTCTACATGGATACCCGGGTTGTCACGCGCATGCGCGTACCGGATAAAATCCGAAAGCGAGGCAGGGGAGCTCTCGGCTACCATCTCAACCGTGCCGTCCGGGAGGTTTTTTACGTACCCGTGTACGCCGGTTGCCCGGGCGCAGGTCTCCACGAAATGCCGGTATCCCACGCCCTGCACCCGGCCTTTGGCAATAGCGGGTATCCGCTCCATACCCCTCTTTTT
>NZ_PIZH01000516.1 GCF_002835825.1 Methanoregula sp.
CTCCCACCTTGACTTTTCCCGGATTGCCCGTACTACAAATATCGAAGGCCTTGAGATATTTGCCGATCCCCTGCTTGAGGACGTCTTCTTCATCCTGATGGAGAATGTCCTCATCCACGGCAAAGGGGCAACCGGAGTGAAGATCCATTACCGGAAAGAACCGGATGGCAGTCTTGTCATCCTGTTCGAGGACAACGGCCCCGGTATCCCTTCGGATGTAAAGGAGAGGATCTTCAGCCAGGACTTTAATCTGAAAGGGGGCAGGGGGCTCTTCCTTGCCCGCGAGATCCTCTCGATCACGGGCATCTCGCTGCGGGAGACCGGCGCTCCCGGTGCCGGTGCACGGTTCGAGATGACGGTTCCGGAGGGGGCGTTCCGCCTGCCCGATAATGGGTGACCCTGCTCGTTTGTTGCGGTTTATCCGAGTGGATGCGATCGGTTGTGGATGCGGCCCGTGAGGGATTCTATATGAACGCCTCTTACAGGTGCAGACCAGTTTTGAATCGTTCAATTGGAAGTTTGGTTTGAATTTCCTGAGTTCACATTCCCGATCGTGACCCCGCACGCGGGGGGATGCGTGTTCCCGTCAGGATGTTGTTTCCCAAACAGGGAAACGGTGAAGAATATCGGCAACCGCTATCCCCGCCGCGCGGAGCCACGCTGCGATTCCGGTCCAGCTGACAATCACAAACCCGTAGCAAATACCGGTCACCAGAACCTGCCCTCGGACGACCTGTAAGAAGAAACCGTACTCATTGCCGAGGAGCAGGGGCGACTGGCCGATGATGAGTGCCACGGCAGCAGCGGTAAGGACAAGAAGGCCAAAGACGATCGCACACCCAAGGATCTCGCGCCACATCCGTACCAGGGACAGTGTCCCGGCAAGAGCCGGAAGGAGCCGCTTCTTCTCCAGCACAATGCCGGGGATGACAGAGAGCGCGGCGATGAGTACCACGGCATTGATGGCCATCTGCGGGAACGCGAAGTACAGGGCCCCGGACAGCTCATCCGGGAAGTAGTAGGCGTAGGGAAGATGGAAGAGCGCCATGGAGATCGTGTGGGCGATTCCCCCGAAGAGCCGGGTCTGCGAGACGAGCTCGTACGCCAGCCACGCGATAACGGAGAGGAGCAGGGCGAGGCCAAGGAGCGATCCGGTATGGCCGTTGATCCCGGTGAAACTATCTCGGACACTATCCAGCTCTTTCATCCACCTGCTCCGGTGCAGGACGAGGCCAGCCAGGACAAGTGTGAGGCCGGTGAGGCAGACCACCTCCAGCAGGAGAATGCTGATATCGAAGATCATGAATGCATTGACGAGAAGATTCGTTTCGGGGGGAACGGCGACACTGATGAGGAACGCGTTGTGTCCCGCCCGGGTTACGTTCCACCACCTTGTCAGGAAGAGGGAGAGCATCACAAGCCAAGCAAGGGCCATGAACCACCAGAGCGAACGCTCCCTGAGAA
>NZ_PIZH01000517.1 GCF_002835825.1 Methanoregula sp.
TTGCCGGCTCCGTCCGTGGTCCTCACCCCGAAGCGC
Organism: Methanoregula sp.; assembly: GCF_002835825.1. Taxonomy (GTDB): domain Archaea; phylum Halobacteriota; class Methanomicrobia; order Methanomicrobiales; family Methanospirillaceae; genus Methanoregula. The sequence continues at coordinate 37 of NZ_PIZH01000517.1, forward strand.
CCTCCCCTTCCGGTAGTGGAGGAGCCTCCGGCGGCAGACTGGGACCCCTGGTCCGACAGCCCCGGCGAACAGGAGGTCCCGGCGCCCGCCCCGCAGATCCGGGTCCCGCAGAAGAAATACTCCCATCTCCCCCTGATAGCCGATGAACTGAAGGATTACAAGAAGCCCTCTGCAGGACTCGACGATTTCCCGGCCCCTGCTGAACCGGCGTCCCGCAGGAAGGGCGGCCTCAACTTCCTGAAAAAATAGGCAGTGCCGGTAGGGCATTCCTTATCCAAACCCGAAAACGTATAACCGCTCAGGGTACACGAATTAGTATTCCCCGGGAGGATGGTGCATGAAGTCTGCAGTTCCAATCCTGATCCTGTTCCTTGCAGCTTCCTGTATAGCGTTTCCTGCCGCTGCTGAGGTCTATTACAGCGCCAGCACTCCCCAGATCATTACCAAAGGCGACACGTTTGTCGTCAGCGGTATCGGCGCGAAAAACGGCACGGTTGCCCTGTGGGTCATTGGAAGGGAGTACTTCGATGTCAGGACCGTGACCCCCGACCGGTTCGGCAACTTTTCTCTTGTGTACAAACCAACCGACACGATGAAATTCCAGAACGGGCAGTATGCCGTGGTGTTCCAGGACCCCGGGCAGTCAGGGTCCTTTGAGATCGGACCCGGCAAGGATACGGGAGGCAACCTCACGGTCATGAACCGGGGCAAGATCATCTTCCGCCTCGGGAGGCTGGAAGACCTCCCGGGCAATGTCCAGCAGGAGACGGAGGCACTTGCTTCTTCAGCTCAGCTGGAAGGGGTGGACGACACCTTCCTTGTCCGGTATTTCTCTGTCGACAAACCGTCAATCTACATCGATGGGATCATCCCTGCATCGGACTCCCGCCTTCCTGATATATCAACCGGCGAGAGAATTGTCATTTCCGGTACCACCAACATCAGGCGTGACGCCGCGATCCATGCCGTTGTCTCCGAGGCCGGATCCGGTACGGCAATCACTACCAAAGACATTTCCATCACTCCCGGCAGCAGCCTGAACGGGTGGTCGTACGTCCTGGAAGAGCCCGGCCTTGAACCGGGGAAGTATCGCATCACCCTGTCCAGCGCTGCAATGGGGAGTGACGAGCGCGCTGCTGCAAATTTCACGGTAAAAAACGCTGACGACAAGGTACCCTCGCACCAGCTCCCGCCCCCGTTACCACCGGCTGAATCTTCCCTTCCGGACTGGTCCGACAAACTCCTGATTCTCGGCATTATCTTTGTCGGTGCCGTCATTGTCTATACCCTCACAAAAGAGTGAGGGCAACGGTAAAAAAGGGACCTCCCCTCCAAAAAAAGGTTTACGAGAAGTACTCAACGATATTTTTGAAGATCTGCATGTTAGGCGATTCCACGGGAACCGGCCTTCCCTCGCGCCGTGCC
>NZ_PIZH01000518.1 GCF_002835825.1 Methanoregula sp.
GCACGATATCGAGCTGCTCACCTGAGCTGGCCGGAATGCTGTCGATATGGTACAGGCCGTTATCCTTCGGGCTGATTGAGGTGCTGGCGTTTCCGATCCGGACGATCACCCGGTCTGCCGCGCTCTGCCCGCTGTTGACAATATCGAGCCGGACCCCGGCAGGATCGCCGGGCTTCACTGCGTCCGGAGTCTTCACTCCCATTCCGAGGACCGCCAGTTTGGCGACCGCGATCTGCGGGTTGACGTTCACTGGTACAGGATACCGGGTACTCCTGCCGCCCCGGGTGTCGACCCGGACTTCGGGGAAGTAGAACCCCGGCTGGGCCGGTGCCCGGATCAGGAACGTCAGGGGGATGGTCTGCCCCGGCCCAAGGTCCCCAATCCGCTGGTAGTTCTCCCCGACCACCTCGATACCCTTCCCTTCGAGCCCGGCCTTCTCGATATAGACATTGATGTCGGTGGTCTTCACCGTCTCAAACCCGCTGATCTGCGGCCCGATATTCTCGCTGACTGTTGCGCTCGATGCCGTGTTCTTCAGGGTGACGGTCAGCGTCCCCAAATCCCCGGGCATCAGCACGGCCGGCGTCAGTTCGTACGAGCTGACCGTGACGGTCGGCTCAGCCAACACCGGAACGGCAAGGCAGAATGCAATGATAATTCCGATACAAAAGAGGTGGCAGCGGGGAGGTATCATGATCTTCAATCCGGTCATAGCGGTTATGATCTCAAAAACGTTTGTCACGGTACGATTCCCGGAAGAGATCTTCCTCATGACGGGGAGGCATTCCTGTGAGAAAATCTGACCGCGTGATGCGTACATTTTTGTGCATTGTAAACCGGATTTGTACACAACATCCTCGCGCCCCGCGCCTTGTACGTGATAACCATGACTAACCCCACCTATGTTCACGGATATTCCGACCGGGAATCGGAGCGTCTCGCCGACCAGGCCCGGACACTCACCGGTCTCCTCCACCACGATACCCTGTATCCTCCAGGATCAACGGTTCTCGAGGCCGGCTGCGGGATCGGTGCCCAGACCGTCATCCTTTCAAAGAGCAGCCCCGGGGCCGCGATCACGTCCATCGATATCTCTCCTGACTCGTTAAAGAAGGCAGAAGAGACGGTACGCCTGGCCGGGTGCACCAATGTCACCTTCCGGCAGGCAGACATCTTCAGCCTCCCCTTCGCTGCCGGCAGTTTCGATCATATCTTCGTCTGCTTCGTGCTCGAGCACCTTGCGGATCCGGCGGGGGCACTACGGCACCTGCACCCGCTCCTGAAGGAGGGCGGCACGATAACCGTGATCGAAGGCGATCACGGCTCCACGTTCTTCCATCCCGATGATGCCGATGCCCAAAAGGCGGTCGACTGCCTCGTGGAGCTCCAGAAGCGGGGCGGCGGCAATGCCCTTATCGGACGGCAGCTCTACCCGCTCCTGTGCAGAGCAGGATACCGG
>NZ_PIZH01000519.1 GCF_002835825.1 Methanoregula sp.
TTCGATACCTTTCCCTTCCCGTATCCAGAGCCAGACCAGATATCCCCCACCGATCTCACACAGGCCGGCGAGGATGAAGAGAAAAAGTGACTGGAGAACCATGCAGTCAGTACTGCTTTTCCGGATTGGAAAAAAGTTACCGCTTGACTACCCGCTTCACGGTCCCCGCTGACAACAAATTGGCGGCAAGAATTGCCGACACTCGCTCGTTCTTATCGTGATCGGGAAAACCGGTATAAGGAAATACCCTTATGGATAAAGTCATCAAAATTTCAGCACTGTTGTTTGCAGCGATTATTCTTTGCACCGTACTGGCGTTCGTCTTTCCCGGCATGCCTTCCGGTCAGACAATTCCGGAGAGTGCGGGGTCCGATACTCCCGGTAAGGTAATCGTGTACTTTTTCTATGGCCAGGAATGCCCGCACTGTGAAAAGGTCATGCCGTTCATGCAGTCTCTTCCGCAGAAATATCCGGATGTGGATTTCCGCATGCTGGAGACCTGGCATAATGAGACCAACAATAAGCTCTCCGCATCCCTCAATCAGCAACTGGGTGTCAGCAATCCCGGTGTCCCGGAGGTCATTGTGGGCAAGGTGGTACTCGTTGGCTCGAAGGATATTCCCGAAAAACTGGACCAGGCAATTCTCGCCGAACTAAAAAAGCGCTGACAAAAACCCGCCGTCTATCCATAAGGCAGCGTCGGGATCCCTGGATTGGACCTCCGGGGAGATTCCGGGAGAGCGGTCTATTTATCAACATGATGAGAATATATGAAAATGAACGTTAAGGCCCTGAGCGCACCCCTGGTTGAAGGATCTATCTATGGGCTTATCGTTGTAATCCTGCTGATTGCGTTTCATACACCCATAGCATTTGCCATTGTTGTGGGTATTATTATCGGGGCTATTGCGGTTTTTATTCTGAAGGGATCTCCCCTGGAGAATTAAATCCCTGTTTCAATCTTGTATCTGCCTCTCCTTTTTCGCTTCCTTTTTTTTGAATACAGGACCCCCCGGTCAAACCGGGACCTTTCCCGTGAAAACCAGCAGGAGAAGAATAATAATTGGCTGGTGCACCAGGTAGATCACCAGAGAGTGTTTTCCGGCAAATTCCAGTACCGAACTCCATCCCGGCAACGAAAAAGGTAGAGAAAACCTTCGTGTACCGTCCGGGTACAAGAGGGACCCCACACCCATACCGATCAACACCACGCCGAACCAGGGGAAGAGCGGTGTATAATCAACAGACCAGAATGGTGCCGGGTGGATCCCGAGCGGGAGCAGCCAGGCAGGTCCGGGACTGTTCCCGATCGCGAGTCCGATCAAGATACAGATTCCTCCCATCAGCAGGTTGGATAAACCGAACCGGTAAAAAAAGGGTGCCAGGATGATCGAGATCCCAATGAGGTGCAGGGTGCAGAATCTAGCGTATCCTTTCCCAAGCTCCACCAAGTCTC
>NZ_PIZH01000520.1 GCF_002835825.1 Methanoregula sp.
AGCGGGTGCCGTCCGATATCCGGAAGGCAGGGGGTGTTGCCCGCATGGCAGATCCCGAGAAGGTCATCGAGATCATTGACGCGGTTTCCATCCCGGTCATGGGAAAGGTCCGTATCGGCCACTTCGTCGAAGCGCAGGTCCTGGAAGTTCTCGGGGTTGACATGATCGATGAGAGCGAGGTCCTGACCCCCGCAGACGAACAATACCATATCGATAAGAAGCAGTTCACGGTCCCCTTCGTCTGCGGCGCCCGCGATCTTGGCGAGGCGCTCCGGAGGATCAACGAAGGTGCTGCCATGATCCGGACCAAGGGCGAGGCCGGTACCGGAAACGTCGTGGAAGCCGTCCGTCACATGCGCACGATTATGGGCGAGATCCGGATGCTCCGCGGCCTTGACAAGCAGGAGATGGCCGATTATGCCCGCGAGATCGAAGCCCCCGCAGAACTGGTCTTTGAATGTGCCGAGCGCGGCAGGCTCCCGGTCGTGAATTTTTCCGCAGGCGGTATAGCCACTCCCTGCGATGCAGCGCTCATGATGCAGCTGGGTGCTGACGGTGTTTTCGTCGGGTCCGGTATCTTCAAGTCATCGAACCCGAAACTGATGGCCAAAGCCATTGTCGAGGCAGTCAACCACTTCGATGATGCAGAAGTGCTCGCGAAGGTCAGTAACGGCCTTGGCGATGCTATGCCGGGCCTCGATGTCCACAAGCTCTCGGATGACGAGGTGCTGCAGACCCGTGGACGCTAAGATTGGCGTTCTTGCGCTCCAGGGGAACGTGAGCGAGCATATCGACGCGTTTCTCTCGGCGCTCGAACGGATGGGCCATGGCCCCTCTTCCGAGGTCTTTGAGGTCAGGAGCCCGGCCGATCTTGCGGAATGCGACGCCCTTGCCCTGCCGGGTGGCGAATCGACAACCATCTCCCGCCTGATCGATAAAAACGGGCTGTATGAGCCCCTGCGGGCGTTCCCGGGGGGGATCTTTGCAACCTGCGCCGGGATGGTGCTGATGGCCTGCCACGTGGAAGATCCCCGGATCCATCCCCTTGGTCATATTGACATGGCTGTTGACCGGAACGCGTTTGGCAGGCAGCGGGAATCTTTTGAAGCAGACCTCGCCATGGACGCGTTGGAGGGAGGACCGTTCCACGCCGTTTTCATCCGGGCACCTGTTGTCACATCGGCGGGAACGGGTGTTCATATTCTTTCCGAGATCCCGCAGGGGATCGTTGCCGTTGAACAGGGAAAACACATGGCGCTGTCCTTCCATCCCGAACTCGGGGCGGACACCCGCCTCCATGAACGGTTCCTGCAGCGGCTGGGCATCGCGACTCCGGTCTCGTAATTGCTGCAGGGCAGCAGGAACAGAGCATGTGCTGGTGCCCGATCGGAAAGTGATTTTACGTTCGCGGTGCTATGCACAAGAGAATATCCACAATACCACCAGTCTCTTT
>NZ_PIZH01000521.1 GCF_002835825.1 Methanoregula sp.
CGCTCGCCCAAGCTGTTCCACCTGGCGTATGCCCGTACCAACCGCGCGGGGTGCGCGGTCGCCGTCCGGCTCGTGCGGATGACGGCACTCAAGCCCTGGATCTCTCCGTTCTGGAAGGAGGTCGTGACCGGTGTAGACGCGTTCTGCGTACCGAACGAGGGCCCGACCCTCGAAGCTGGAAAGGAGAACTACATCACGGATCTCGGTGATGGGGTGACCCGTGTCAGCCAGGGCCTCACCACCAAGAGCGACAGTTCGCCGAAGTTCATCGACATCACCAGGACCAAGTACTACATTGCCCTGATTCTGCAGAACGCGATCGCATCGTACCGGATCGCGACCGAGAAGATCCCGTACACGGCCGCCGGCCTCAAGTTCATTGAGGGCGAGCTCAAGGGGGCTATGGAGAGTGTCAAGGCCCTCGGTGCGATCAGCGATTACTCCATCACCATGCCGCTGATCGATGACATCGACCCAACCGATATCCAGAACCGGAAACTCTCTGGAGTCAGACTCTGGGGCAAGCTTGCTGGGGATATGCAGGAATTTGACATGGACCTGATGCTGGAGGCGATCTGATATGCCTGAAGAAGACTGGAATTCAGAAGACTGCTCTCTGAAAATTGGGTCTGTTGAAGTTCAAAAAATCGATGAGTTCGACTCCGATCCCCAGGACCCGTTGACACACATCGAGACCTCGCAAGGCGTAACTGGTTACAACGAGAGTTACCAGAAGCCCAAATGGGGGGTCAAGATCAAGGTAACCAACGCGGCACTGAATCAGCTGGAAGCGTACAAAGCCAACAAGGAACGTGTTGTTGTGGTGTACGATAATCCATCCTTCACCGTAACGATCACCGGTGCCCGCATTTCCACGATCACGCCCGGCGGCGGCATCAAGGAGGCTCCGCAGGTAACCGTTGAAGGCCTCGGTCTCAAACACGATCGCGTCTGGAAGTGAGTCCCATGGATCTTATCGAGATTACAGTTGGTGATGAAACCTGGAAGGTCCGTAAACTCCCGCAATACCAGGTCACGAAACTGATCGGGCCCGGGAACAAGGACCTCGCGGATATCCACATCGACATGGTCCTGGCATCGGTTGTCGAACCGAAGCTGCGGCGGGAGGACGTGATCCGGATCCTCAACGATGACGAGACCTACTTCACCCTCATCACGAAACTTGAGGAGATCAACGCGAAGGGGATTCGCTCCCTGGGAAACTATATGCTGTCTTCGATCCGCTCGTCGCAGAGGTCGGAGACGAGTTAGAACTGTACCTGATCTCACGAGAGTTTCACATCCCCGTCGCGGAGGTGCGGGCCATGCCCCTGGAAGAGCAATTCCGGTACCTCCTCGCTCTGGGTAAAATCGGGGAACTCATGCAGCAGGCAGTAGAGGACCGGATGTCAGGATCCCGCGGCGGGGGTAGCGGCAATCGGGTCCATAT
>NZ_PIZH01000522.1 GCF_002835825.1 Methanoregula sp.
CCCCCACCACCACGCTACCCCCGCTTGCCTCCGACCAGGCCGTCAGCCGCGACTTATACCCGCAGGAGGACGCGCACCCCGGCGACAACAAATGACCGCACGGCGCAGCCGCGTTTGCATCCACCGGCTATCCCATTGACCGGGAGTACACCGCATCCCTCCTCGGGTTCGACGGGCTTCTCGAGAACAGCATGGACGCCGTGGCCACCCGGGACTTTGCGCTCGAAGTCCTCGCCGATCTCTCCATCCACATGGCAAACACGAGCCGGCTCTGCGAGGAGCTCGTCATCTGGAGCACATCTTTCGTGAAGTTCGTGGAGATGGACGACACCTACTGCTCCACATCGTCCATCATGCCCCAGAAGAAGAACCCGGACACAGCCGAGATCATGCGGGCAAAGACCGGCACGGTCTTTGGGTCCCTTGCGGCCGCATTCACCATCACAAAGGGCCTGCCGATGAGCTACAACCGCGACCTCCAGGAACTGACGCCAAACCTCTGGCGCGGGGTGCACAGCGCCGGGATCAGCACGTGGGTCCTTCTCGGCATGCTCGAGACTGCAAAATTCGATACGAAACGTATGCGGGAGGAAGCAGGGAAAGGCTTCTCCACGGCAACGGAACTTGCCGACACGCTCGTCCGCTCGTACGACATCCCGTTCCGCACAGCGCATTCGATCGTCGGGAGAGCAGTGCAGAAGGGCAGCCTGACACTTGCCACGCTCGACAAAGCAGCTGCCGAGGTGGCCCCGGGAACCTCGCTGAAGAAGATGGGGCTCACGCAGAAAGAGATAAGCGAGGTCCTGGACGCTGGCTACTCGGTTGCCATCCGGGACATCATTGGAGGCCCGGCACCGAAGGTGACAAAGAAGGCAATTGCTGCCCGCAGGAAGCAGGCGGATAAGGACAGTGAACTGATCCGGGAGAAGTTCAAAAACCTCAGGTCGACAACAACAAAACTCACCGAAACAGCGCGGAGGCTGGTAGCATAACAACAGAGTTTGTTTCCGGAGATATCGTACAGTGCGCTTATGGCGGAAAGCAGCTGAAGGGGATCTATATCACAAACCGCGACGGCATGGCCGTTGTCAAGCTCGGCTCGGGCTACAATATCGGCGTGCCGCCGCAGGTCTGCACGTTCGTGGAGCGGCCGGTACCGGCGCCAGCAAAGACCCCCGACATTGCCCAGAACAAGAACCTCCCCACCCTCTCCATCGTTTCCACGGGGGGGACGATTGCAAGCCGGATCGACTACCGCACCGGCTCCGTTACAAGCCAGTTCAATGCAAGCGACATCCTCGTCGCCATTCCGGAACTCGCGGAGATCGCAAACTACCGGACCATCCCCCTTCCCACCCTCCTTTCTGGAAACACGACCCCCGCCCCCTGGCCGCCCCCCGCCCGGACGACCCCTGCCGAACCAAAACACAGCCAACAGGTAGCCAACGTA
>NZ_PIZH01000024.1 GCF_002835825.1 Methanoregula sp.
CAGTGCGGGAAAGTGAGGAGACGGGTATCACGGTCAATGGCCAGCCACGGGCAATGGTGTTCCCGGTCGTATGCGATCTTGAGACCGCCCTGGCATCGGTCCGCAGGGCACGGGCAGCAGTCGCGCTGGAAAAGGTCCGGTTGCATGCGAGGAACGAGGGGCTGGATACCCTCTCCGATGACGATATCGAGAAGGAGATCCGGAAGGTAAGAGCGAGGCGGTAACACGGACCTCCCCCATATTGTACTGGATACCAACGTGCTGGCGTCCGGGATGTTATCGGCAAGAGGAGCCCCTGCCGGGATCCTCAACCTTGTTGTCAACGGAGATATCATTCTTGTCCTTGACACGAGGATATATGATGAGTATGCTGATGTCCTCCGACGGGAAAAGTTCGCGTTCCCAAAAAACGCGGTCGATGAAATCCTGGCATTTATCCAGCGGGAAGGACTGCTTGTAACACCTTCTCCCGCTTCCTGTATGCTGCCGGATCCGGGGGATCTGCCCTTCGCCGAGGCTGCCCTCCATACCCGGGTACCGGTTGTCACAGGAAATGCCCGGCATTTCCGGGGTTCGGGTGCGGACGTTATTACACCGGCTGAGTTTCTTGAGAAGCACCGGTTGGATTATCGGTTATGAGACCGGCATTGTGAAGTTTTCCCAAAAAATCACTCCTTAAGGCTTTTTCTCGTAACACTCATCCTGATCATTTCCTCCATCCCAACCACATCTCTAATTACCCCTCCCGCCCAACCATTGCACAAGAATGACCGCGAAGAAAATCCTCTTCATCGTCCTTGACGGCATCTCCGATCGCCCCTGCCCGTCGCTCCGGGGCGGGACACCGCTCTCATCGGCGAAAAAACCCGTCCTCGACAAGCTTGCTGCCGAAGGGATCTGCGGGATCATGGACACGATTGCCCCCGGCGTCCGCCCGGGCTCCGATACCGCCCACCTCGCCCTGCTCGGCTATGACCCATACAAATATTACACCGGCCGGGGACCGCTCGAATGTGTCGGCACAGGGATCGACATGAAGGCGGGCATGATCGGGTTCCGGTGCAATTACGCGACTGTCTCACCCGAGGGGCTGATTACCGACCGCCGTGCGGGACGTATTCACGACACGGAAGCCCTGAGCAAGGCCATCCAGGAGGGCATCGACCTCCTGAAGTTCGGCGTCAGGGTAACGTTCCGGTCCGGGGCTGGTCACCGGGCTGCCCTTGCCCTTGAGGGTGAAGGGCTTTCCCACTGCGTCTCCTCCAATGACCCGAAGAAAGAAGGCGTTGCACCCCTGAAGATCACGCCACTCCGCAAGGGAGAGAAGGAAGATCGGACTGCCGCGATCTGTAACGAGTTTGTGAAGCAGTCTACGAAGATCCTCTTCGATCACCCCATCAACAAAGACCGGGTGAAGCAGGGTCTCGCCCCGGCGAATGTCGTCCTGATGCGGGGCGCCGGGGAGATGGGCGATTTCGAGCCCTTCCAGAAGAAATACGAACTGTCGGGATCGGTCATTTCGGCGGCAAGTCTCATCACCGGGATCGGGAAAGCGGTCGGCCTCCCCCATGTCGAAGTGCCGGGGATCACCGGCTCGCAGAACAGCAACATTGCCGGGAAAATCTCTGCTGCGGTCAAAGAACTGGAGACAAAGGACTTCGTCTTAATGAACATCAAGGGCGCCGACGAGTCCGGCCATGACGGCCTTGCCGACCAGAAGAAAGCCTTCATTGAAAAGATCGACCCCCTCCTCGAACCCCTGCTGGACCTGCAGGACACCATCATCATTATCACAGGCGACCACTCGACACCCGTGTGCATCAAAGACCATTCCGCCGACCCGGTTCCCGTGATCATCCGGGGCGAGGGCGTGCGGACGGACGATGTTGTCCGGTACGATGAGTTCAGTTGCGCAAAAGGCGGCCTTGGCCGGATCCAGGGAGTCGATCTCCTGCCGATTGCCCTCGACCTCGTCAACAAATCCCACAAGTTCGGGGCATAACCCGTATCGGAGACTCAATGAAAGAACGATCCGCACAAGACTGGCACCGGCACTGCCTCCTTCCTGACGGGACGGAGCTGCAGGAGCACAGCCTCAAGACCTCGCGCGATATCGTGGTAGGTGAGTCCTGCCAGATCGACTACGGGCTCCGGGGCAACGATGTCTTTGTCGGAGAATCGTCGAAGATCCGCGAGTATGTCTGGGCGGCCCGGGATACCCGGATCGGGAACTGGTGCGAGGTGGGAAGCGATGTTATCGCAAAACGGGATGCCTATATCGGCGAAGGTGTGAAGATCTTCGGAAAACTGGAGGTGAACGGGGCGCTTGACATCGGCGAGAAGGTCGAGATCGTGGACGGGTTCTCTGCTAAAGGTGATATCGCGATACGGAACCCGATGCCGGTATACATGTTCATCATCATCTACCTGATGACCCTGCTCCATATCGAGAACGAGAAGGAGCTCGACCGGATTCTCGACGACCTCCTTTCGGACGAGGATGAGGAGACACAGGAAGTCCCCCTCATGATCCCTGCCCGGTCAAAGCTGAACATGAAGGTCTTCTCCGTTCCCTCGACCATGAAGATCGGGAAAGGGTGCCGGCTCCACGGCAACATCCGGGCAGGATCCATCGATGTCCAGCAGAATACCGTCATCTTCGGCAGCCTCCGGGCAAAGAACCGGATCACGGTGGTTGACGGCGTCACTATCCACGGGAACGTGGAGAGCGGCTCGACCGTGTTCGTCAAGCGGGGAGCTCATATCCTCGGCGATGTCAGGGCGAAGTCACTGGTGCTCCACGAGGACGCGAAAATTGACGGGACCATCGAAGCACCGCACGGGATGCGGATCGAGCGGGGTGACTAACGGATGAAGGCAGCGGAGATCCTGGGTGTTGACGATATTGTGTTTGTTGAACCGCAGTTTTCGGTCCTTCCTGATCCGCGGTACAACGATACCCTGACCCTTGCGGGGGGCGATGAGGGCCGGCTCCTGCTGGACGAACACGAGGAGCCCCTCGCGCTCGCTTTTAAGAACGGCGACTGCTGGGTCACCGGGTCGTTCCTCAGCCGGAACCCGACGGCCCTCCTCATCGAGAAGTTCGAGAACGTAAACGGGGAGATCTACCAGGAGGACCGGGCGGTCTGGGCTGCGGCGGTCAGGGAGTACTTCAGCCTTGCCCTCAAGGAAGAAGTCCCCCCCACGATTGAGGATCTCAATCCCAAACGGAGGGGCATTCTTAAGGATCTCATCGAAAAGACATGGGGCAGGGGGATCGGCACAACCTGCATCGATGCCTGCTGCGGGTCCGGCGTCGGTTCGCTCGTACTCCGGGACCTTGGCTACACGCCTCTCTCGTTTGATAATGACCCGGCGCTCCTCTCGCTCGGCCTCTCGGCCGGCCGGCTCCTGCCAGAGGAGACGATGTGGATCGATGCCATGAAGGTCTCGCAATACACCGCGCCCGTTCCCCGGGGGATCGGGATCATGATGGGCGAGATCAACTCCTTCTCGCAGGAGATGTGGCAGCAGATCGTCTCCGAACTCTTTGCGGTAACAGAGGAGACCCTCATCACCGTGGGAACAGAACCCGAGGCACGGCTCATCGGGGAGTGGGGCGAGGGCATGGGAAGGACGGTTGAGATCAGCGAGAACCCGGCCGACCCGATCTACGATATCTGGGTGTGCAGGTCGAAAAAAGCATAAGAGCCGGTTTAGTCTTCCTGAGGCGGCTGGACCCTCTTTAACCGCTCGCGGACCCCGGGGCCGCTCTTTTGCTCATCGAACGGGGGGGTGCAGGACCGGATGCCCCGTTCTTTTGCAAACATGACCTTCACATCAAGGTTATCCGGAGTCAGGGTGCGGGTGAGGTGTTGTATATCCTTCTGGATCGCAGGCTCCTCCTCCCTGGGGGTTTTCATGGAAAACCATTGGGCAGGCCACCCATATAATGCTGATTGATCACCGGAACGGGCGCTTCCGTTCCGGAATGCCGGTCTTCGTTACCGGCGCCTTCGCCCGTGCTGTTTCTTCTGCTGCTTCTCCGCTTTTGGTTCCTTCACCTTGCCGGGATCAGGCTTTACTTCCTTCTCCAGCCCGCCGCTCTCCAGTTCCGCGATGATCTCCACCGGCTCATCCATGGTCTTTGTCAGCCGGACGATCTCAAGCAGCCGTTCCATGCCGATGAAGTGCTCGGCCATGACCCGGGCAAGCGGGGTCATCACGAGCTTTGTGCCGTGCTTCTCCACGAGCCGGTGGGTAATGAGGTCCGGCAGTACAGGTTCCATGCTGCCGACCATCATGGTGTTGATCCGGTTGAGATCCGCCTCCTCGCCCCCGCAGGCAACCGCGTTCGCCACGTACTCCTCGGAGCTCTGCTCGAAGTCATGCTCGGGGGCAACCTCCTCCATCTCCCCCTTGAGGAGCCGGATTGCAACCTCCTCTTCCGTCCAGGGACTCTCCCTGGAGTAACTCCCGCCGGGTTCTGCCAGGATAACGACACGGCCGAGATCATGGAAGTCCGGCCTCCCGGCACGGCCGGCCATCTGGTTGAACTCCTGCACGGAGAGCCAGTCGCGGCCCATGGCAAGGGCATCGAAGATCACCTGCGAGGCCGGGAAGTCGACACCGGCTCCGAGCGCTGCTGTTGTCACCACGGCCATCAGTTTCCCCTGCAGGAACCGGGTCTCGACATCCCGGCGCTCCTGCGTGCTCAGGCCGGCATGGTAGGCCGCTGCCCGTATCCCGAGAGCATCGGCAATGGTATGGCACCGGGCCCGCGCATTCGTGAAGATGATGGTCTGGCCCCGGTAGCCCTTCGAGGACGTCCGCTTGTACTCCTCGGTTGTCATCTGCTTGATGGTCGGGATCTTCTGCTTGCGCTCGACAAAGAGGAGGTAGCGTTCGAGCCCCACCGGCCGTTCCGCGTACTGGACCAGCTTGCAGTTCAGCTTCTTTGCCAGGATCTTCGGGGACCCGATGGTTGCCGAGAGGTAGAGGTACTGGGCCTGCGGGCAGAGATACTTCAGCCGGGCGATCATGCCGTCGAGGCGGTGGCCCCGCTCGGGGTCCTCGAGCATCTGGACCTCGTCGATCACGACAGTAGCGATGTTCTTCATCTTCTCCCCGCGCCGGATCATGTTGTCCACACCTTCGTAGGTTCCCACGATGATCGGGGCCTGTGGGTTCCGGTCCCCGACTTTCCTTGTTTCGGGCAGGTTCAGCCGGCTCACGCCGGTAAGAAGCCCGGTCTTTGCAAACTTCGCGTACCGCTCCGTGAACCGCTCGTATTTCTGGTTCGCGAGGGCCACGAGCGGGACTAAAAAGAGCGTCCTGCCCCGGCCTTCGAGATAGTTCTTCAGCCCGGCCATTTCTCCGATGAAGGTCTTCCCGCTCGCCGTCGCGGCCACCACCAGCAGGTCCTTCCCGAAGAGCAGCCCGGCCTCGACGGCAAGCTGCTGGGCCGGCATCAGCTGTTTCACCCCACAGGCGTCCATGAACTGACGGGGAAGGGGCAGTTCGTTGAGCGGCGCCGTGGTCATCACCGGGTGCGCCTCGAGCTTATCAAAGAGTGCCGCACCCATTGTCATCTTCTCAGGGTTGAGGGTCGCAAGCACCCGGTCCAGGTTCCGGAACTGGATGAGCAGGCTCTCGAGGTGCTTGACCCCGTCGCGGCCAAGCCGGCCCAGGTGCGCAACCTCGCGCCGGAGCTCGCGCCTGCCACAGTCCAGGCAGATCTTTTCGTTCTTCCCGAACTGCACGGTGTTGTTCTGGTCGAGCGGTGTGAACTTCTCATCAAGGAGGCACATCCGGCAGGCGTCGACCGTGCCGGACTTCATCTGGAAATCAGCGAGGAAGAGCTCGAACCGGTGGTCCCGTTTCACGAGCAGGATTTCTGCCTCACGCATATTCGCGACAAGGTCCTTTGAGGGCGTGTGGCGGTACTCCTTTTTTGTCCCCCACTTCACGCGGTACTTAGTGGGCCGGGGGCCGCGGGGGGTGTCCTGCAGGTCGACATATCCTGCACCCCGCACATTCCTGCCATCGTAAAAGAGCAGCTTGTAACTGTCGCCTTTCTGGGGCTGGACAATGATCTTCATGGCGGGTTCACGGGGCGATCAGGTCGTGGATCACGTACGAGAGCCCCACGCCTTCCAGCCGCTTTAAAAAGTCCGTGAACTCCTCGTCCACGACCACGATGGTACAGTCGATCCCGTGGAACGCGGCCTCGATCACGCCTTCCCGTGCGCCAAAGAACATATCCGGCTTCCTGCCGGCTGCTTTCAGGGCGATGAATGCTTCGAGACCGACCGCACCGACAAAACCGGCTTTTCCGATAACGTCCAGGAGCTTGTCGCGTTTCACCTTCCGCGAGCCCCCGTGCTGGATCCGGGGCACCTTGCAGACATGGACAACGCCTTCGTGGTGGTCGATGATCCCGTTTAACCGTGCTATCCCGATATCCTCGTCCTTCTTTGCATCAGCAACCGCTGACCCGGTTGCTGCCGAGGGCTTCTTTGCAGCATAGAGGAAACCGTCCTTCATGTACACGCCGACCTCGTCTCCTGCCTTTAAATTCTCGGCCGCAATCGCGGTCCAGACCGAGACCTGCTGGATGATGTCGCGCCGGATGTGCCGGGCATAGGACTCAAGCGACTCGGCGTTGGCGAGGACCCACTCGATGCCCGATTTCGTGACCTCGTAGTTGCCCCGTCCGCTTGCCGAGACCATGCCCTCGTCCACGAGCTCGCGGATGTACTCGGAGATGGCCTGCGGGGTCACGCCCAGCTTCTCGGCGATCTCCTGCTGCCGGACGGCCGGCTGGTGCTCGGCGATCTCGACCAGGATCTGGAGGCGGGAGACCTCACGCTTGCTGCGCAGAATAGAATAAAGGGGGTCCTTAGCGCCCGGTGTCAAGCAGCACCAGCCCCTGTCCCTTCACATCCATGTGCGTGATCCGTTTGGCAAGGCCCTTGATGAATACCGGACTGACACTGAATTTCCGGGAAAGGTCGTTGATGGAACTGTTGCCTTTGGTAAGTTCTTCCTCGATATTTTCTACAACCGACCTCAGGTTCTCGTCATTTGAGAGCGCGATGTAAAGGATATCCGAGAGGTCCGCGAGATTGCACTGGAAGTTTGCCCGGAACTTGTTGTAGGTTGCGCGGAATTCCTTCTCAGGCTTCTTGCCCGGTTTTGGCATCCGCCACTGCTCCTCGACAAGGTTGCCTTTTTTTAAGATCTGGAGGCAGAGCGGGACGGAGTCTTCGTCGATGTGTGACCGGATCTCTTCCTCGGTCATCCACGACTTGTTTAAGAGTTCGTAGACTTTCTTGAAGCTGGGGTCGTTGAATGTCATCAGGAGAGGGACCAGCTCTACTGGATCGTTGACGATGCGAATATGTCCCGGCACGGTGAAAACCCTATACATATATCCTCGCGAGCATCAATAAATTTTTGCGGCATCACCATGCAGAAAACGGGCAGGATCACGGTAAAAGGGGTTGTGCAGGGTGTCGGGTTCCGTCCGTTCGTGTATGCACAGGCGCTCAGGCGGGGGATCGCCGGCACGGTCAAGAACCTCGGGAGCGAAGTGGAGATTGTTGCCCGCGGCGAGCCGGAGAAGTTCGACGCATTCCTTTCTGCGGTTTCAAGGGGCCCCCCGCTCTCCCGGATCGACTCCATTGAGTGCACAGAAACAAATGCCCCGATCGCCGACGGGTTTGTGATCCTGAAGAGCGGGACGGGTTCCTTCTCCGGCATGATCCCTCCCGATATCGCGATCTGCGACGAATGTATTGCCGATATTTTCCTAAAAGGGGGCCGGTATCATAACTACTGGGCCACCTCCTGCGTCAACTGCGGGCCCCGGTACAGCATCATTAAGGAGATCCCCTATGACCGCGAGCGGACATCGATGGCGGAGTTCCCGGTGTGCCCGGCCTGTAAAGCGGAATACCATGACCCGCACTCCCGGCGCCACCATGCGCAGACGATCGCTTGCGCTTCCTGCGGGCCGGAACTGACGCTTTCCGACAAGCTCGGCCACAAGGTTGCCTGTTCTGACCCGGTAATGGAGGCAGCCGGCCTTCTCGACGCAGGGTTCATCCTCGCGATCCGGGGAATCGGCGGGTTCCACCTTGCCTGCGTGGAGGAATCGGCCGGTACCCTGAAGCACAGGCTCGGCCGGATCGAGCAGCCGTTTGCCGTCATGGTCCGGCCGGATTACCTGGACCGGCTCGCCATTGTATCACCGGAAGACCGGGCCCTCATGGAGAGCCCGGTCCACCCCATAGCGGTGCTGGAGAAGCGCGACCCGGACGCACATGCCGGGATCAGCAACCTCCATACCATCGGCTGCATGCTCCCCTACACCGGCCTCCACCACCTCATCTTCTCCCACCTGAACCACCCGCTCCTGATCATGACGAGCGCAAACATGCCGGGCTACCCGATGATCACGGAGATCGACACCGCGATGGCAAGACTCTGCCGCGATGCGGATTTCTTCTTAACCCACAACCGGCAGATCGTGAACCGGTGCGACGACTCGGTGGTGCGGGACGGGTACATCATCCGGCTCTCCCGCGGGATTGCACCGAAACGGACAGCCATCGATCTCGGGAAGCACTGTATCCTCGGCGTTGGCCCCGAGCTGAACGCCAATGCCACGATTTACAAGGGGGGCTTTGCCGTCACATCTCCCCACGTCGGAAACGTGCGGAACCCGGCAACCCTCGAATACCTTGAGGAGACAGTCAAAAACCTCCAGCGGATCCTCGGGGCGAAGTTCGACGTGATCGCCCATGACCTCCACCCGCAGTTCCTCTCCACCCGCTTCGCACGCGAGATTGCCTCCGAGCACGGTCTCGAACTCATTCCCGTCCAGCACCACCGGGCCCATATCGCGGCAACCACCACGGAGCCCTGCATCGGTATCGCCATCGACGGCGTAGGGTACGGGGACGACGGGACGGTCTGGGGCAGCGAGATCTTTGCCGGGCAGGTGCCGGACCTTGTGCGGGTCGCCCACCTCGAACCGGTTTCCATGCCGGGCGGCGATCTTGCAACAAAGTTCCCGGAGCGGATGCTCTACGGCATCCTGCCGGATAAACGGATCGAGGCCCTCCTTGCATCCCGGGGATGGTCGGACATCGAACTGGGTGTGCTCCAAAAACAGGTTACATCAGGCTTCAATGTGACGCAGACCACGAGCACCGGCCGTGTGCTCGACGCTGCGGCGGCCCTGCTCGGGATCTGCCGGGAGAAGACCTATGACGGGGAGCCGGCCATGAAACTCGAATCGGCTGCTGCCGGGGGACGTGCAGAGAGGTGGGATCTTGAGTATGCCACCCGGGACGGTTGCGAGATGCTCTCCAGCCGGGCACTGGTGGAGACCGCACTTTCACGGATGGACGCATCCCGGGGGGACCAGAGGGCAATCCGGGACGTTGCTGCCTCGTTCCAGGATAACCTTGCCCGGGGGATCGCCATGATGGCCATCCGTGCTGCGGAACGCGAGGGCATGAAGAGGGTTGCCCTTAGCGGCGGTGTTGCCTACAACCATGCCATCCGCACGACCATCGAAAAGGAGGTTGCAGCCGCGAATCTCACCTGTGTGATCAACCGGGACTACCCGCTCGGGGACGGCTGTGTCTCGTACGGGCAGGTCGTATATGCCGGGTGCCGGATCTCGGACCGTTGACCACAAAGTCCATAAATGAGTCTTTTCCTGCAATCGGAGGCATTATAATGCCTCAAAAGAAAGATTCACGCACGAGCAATGGATCCATCTGATAAGATAACCGGTACCGAACAGAAGATCAAGGGCCTGGAGCAGGACTTGAACGACCTCCGCCAGGGGCTCACGCTCGTTGCCGATTATTACCGTGACCTCCAGAAGATGTCAAAGCAGCAGGAGGCCGCAGAAGCTGTTGACGAGATCCTTGCACGGCCGCTTGTCGACGAAGACATCGAGTTAGAGGGGATCTGGAAGTTCCACGAAGATGCCCTCATCGCGGACCCTGACGCCCGCGTCCCGTTCGATGTCATGTACAAGGCCTTCGTGCAGTACTGCGAGGAGAGCGGGAGGAGTGTCATTGACAACGACGCCTTCGAGTTCGTCTTTGCGCACATCGAGAATCCCACACCGGTCCCGGACAAGGGAGACTGGGTCGGGTATCGGCTCCGGACCGGTACTCCCTGAGCAATCCCAGAAGCGTTTTTGGTTCCTTAATGAACAAACTTAACATCCACGGGAGTGAACCTTGATCCATGAAAGCCGGCTGGGGGTTCATCATATCGGGAATAATTATTATCGCCATCGGTATTGTCTGGCTTTTCTTTGGCATGTCGGCACCAGACATCGGGCAGGGCATCACCACAACGGTCTCCCTGCCCCAGGTGCTGCCCACGTCAATCCCCCCGACAACCGTACCGGTCACCGTGGTACCCACGGGAACTGCCGTTGTGACAAAATCGGCTACTCCGTCTGCCGATGCGGCAAAGCTGCACTTCCTTGACCTTGCGTTCGGTGCCGGAAATCCCTACCTTGAACGGTGGAGCGAGGCCCAGAACAACGGCAGGATCGTGATCTCGATGGTAGGGAACCGTGACACCGATGCCATGGCTGTCCAGACCGCAATCCAGGAGTTCAACAGCCTCTCCCGCACCAACCAGATCTCCACGCAGGTGAAGCAGGGGAGTGCAACGGGAGATATCGTCTTCAAGTTCGTTACCGAAGACGGCATGAGCGCAATCCCCCTGAACACATCGGAGAGCCTGACCAACAAGGAGTTCGTGCAGGGCGGAAGATCCGTTGCCAAGGTCACGCTTGGCACCATCTACATCAACAATGATCTCAAGGGAGACGAACGCAGCCATGTCATTCTCCGGAGCCTCTTCTACGAACTGGGCCTTGTTGGTGTTACCGACCTGTACCCGGACAGTCTCTTCTCCAGCGGTACCAATTCCACAAAAACGCTTTCCCTCATTGACAGGGAAGCAATCAGGCTTCTCTACGGCACCAGCATGAAGCCGGGGATGACGGCAAACGAGGTGCGGGGCCTGCTGTTCGTGCGGTGATCGGTTACTGAAATCACGAGCAATAACTTCTTTTTTAAAAGAGCCGGGGATTTTCTGCGGCTGCTCCGCTCCCGGGTCAGACAGTCCATAACAAGGAACGGTATTCAGAGAAGAAGTAAAAAGAGAGAATTCGAAGAACGCTGATGCGTTCTTCTCGTCCTCCTGGTTCTGATGAACCAGTCGGATTACCCGAACAGGGCACCGAGCCCTGCCATGCCGCTCTCTTCTTCTGCCTTCTTGTCTTCTTCCTTGTGCTCTGCCTTGGCGGCGGGTGCTGCTGCGGCTGCTGCGGGTGCTGCTGCTGCAACGGCTACCGGTGCTGCTGCGGCTGCCTTGATGGCCTCCTCAATGTTGACGCCTTCGAGCGCTGCAATGAGGCCCTTGATCCGTGCTTCGTCTGCTGCTACACCTGCGGCGGTCAGGACTGCCTTGACGCCGTTCTCATCGACCTTCTTTCCTGCCTTGTGCAGGAGAAGTGCTGCATAGATATACTCCATTTCTGTTCACCTTGTTTGTGGTAATCTCAATATCATTTTACCAGGTTCTTGAGAGCCTGGCTTTCTCGTGTGGCTTTACCGATAATCGCATCGACAACGTCCTTCTCGTACACTGCTGCATCGATAGCAACAGCACGTACATCCCTGACTGCACTGGTCCGGAACGCGCTCCTGGTCTCCTTTCTCGGGCTGTCTTTTATACCAATATCACGCTGCCGA
>NZ_PIZH01000523.1 GCF_002835825.1 Methanoregula sp.
GGATCATACAATGGGTATTGTGGTGTGGTGCATGAGGCGACAGGTCCGGCAGGGTGCAAGCCCGTGCGGGTGTGTGGTCCCGCACGAGACACTGCCGGATTTTGGATGAGGACGTGAGTTCAGGACAGTGTCACGGACACATACCATCGGCTGCTGTCCGCCAGCGTGCCTGACGACAGGCAGTTGTCTGCGTGCCGGTTCCAAAAAGCCCCGTGCGGCAACAATACTGCCCGGAGCCCCGGATACCGCGGGACCGGACGGCCGTAATCCTCCTGAGGCCAGGATAATGACGGACAGAACGACCGGATAGTTCCGGATTTGTTCCCGTTCCCGCGATATTCGCATGGTATCTGTTCATGGTGTCTGTTCCTGTTCACGATTGTGAACACACACTATGGATTGCGGGCGCAGATATACCCTGATTTCGTGTCAAGTTTTGCCGCAATCCGTAACGCTTCGGCGGGCAATGCCCTGCAGGAGATCCATCGGCAGGTTTTGCCAGTATCAGAGCACTCATATAGCGGCCCGGGAAAATTAACAATTGTGAAGTGCTGGGATCCCGCCGGATTTTACGGCAGCGATTCCGGATTCAGCAGAGGAAAAACATGACCAGAATATACGATAATATCACCTCGACGATTGGCAATACGCCGCTTGTCCGCCTCAACAGGCTCACAAAAGGACTGGAGGCTGCAGTCATCGTCAAAGTCGAATCGTTCAACCCCATGAGCAGCGTGAAAGACCGCATCGGGGTTGCGATGATCGACGATGCAGAACAAAAGGGGCTGATCAACAAGGATACGATCATCCTTGAAGCAACAAGCGGGAACACCGGCGTTGCGCTCGCATTTGTAAGCGCGGCCCGGGGATACAAATTCATGCTTGTCATGCCCGAGACCATGAGCATCGAACGCCGGAAACTGGCAAAGGCATTCGGGGCGGAGCTTGTGCTCACGCCGGGCGCGGAAGGAATGAAAGGAGCGGTAGCCCGGGCAGAAGAGATGGCAAAGGAGGATCCGAAGTACTTCTTTGTTACCCGGCAGTTCGAGAACCCCGCAAACCCGGAGATACATAAGAAGACCACGGCCGAAGAGATCTGGCGCGACACGGGAGGGACCGTGGATATCCTCGTTGCCGGGGTAGGGACCGGAGGGACCATCACGGGTATTGCAGAAGTCATCAGGAAACGGAAACCATCGTTCCGTGCCATTGCAGTCGAACCCGATGCATCGCCGGTCCTCTCAGGAGGATCTCCCGGCGCACACCGTATCCAGGGTATCGGGGCAGGGTTTGTCCCCGCGGTGCTCAACCGGGACCTCATCGACGAGATCATCCGGGTGAAGAACGAAGACGCCTTCGAGACTGCGCGGAAACTCGCCCGCGAAGAGGGTATCCTTGCGGGGATCTCCAGCGGGGCTGCTTTGTATGCAGCTCTTGGAG
>NZ_PIZH01000524.1 GCF_002835825.1 Methanoregula sp.
TTGGTTATTATTTTTTTGTTTTCATGCAGAGGACGGCATACGGGGTAGGAGTCCGGCACGTTGGCTCGGAGAGTTGTATAAGAGACAGAAGACATCGTAATGCAACGATACGCCACCGAGCAGTTTGATGGCCGGATGGTGGAGGAAGAGAAACTCTTTTTGCTTCTCGATATCATCCGGTACTCCCCTTCGGCATTCAACCTCCAGCCATGGAAGATCAAGATCGTCTCTGCAAGCCGGATCAAGGCGAGCCTCCGGCCCCATGCCAACGACCAGCCCCAGATCACCTCCTGTTCACATCTCCTTGTCATCTGCGCCAATACCGAGCTTGAAGCACTCCTCGATAAGGTTCTTGAAGGAATGCTCCAGAGCGGCGTCCAAAAACAGGTCGTGGAGCAATACGCGACAATGATCCGGGAATATATCAGCTCGATGAGCGCCGAACAACGGATGAGTTTTGCCCGCGAGCAGATCTATATCGCCCTTGGCAACGCGGTTAACGGTGCTAAGTCGCTGGGGTTCGATTCATGCCCGATGGGCGGATTCGATCCGGCTGCATTTGCAGACGTCCTCTTCCTTCCCGAGGAGTATGTTCCCGTTGTTCTCTGTGCGATAGGGTATGCCGCTGACAGCCCGCCCCCGAAAATGAGGCTTCCACGGGAAGACGTCTTTTTCTGACACCCAATATCAGACACATTTCTTCCGGCACGATAATCGCGTCGTTGAGCGAACGGCATTTTCAATAGTATAACGGCATGCAGGATTACGGACGCATACCCCTGTAACCGGATGAAGGACGGGCGACCGTCTCCTGGTTATTTGGGATGGTCAGGCTGCGGGGGATTGCCGATACTCTCCCCCTCCGTCACCGCCCGGACGAGCGCTTCGGCGGTGCAGAGATCACCATTCTCAGCGCAGGCGCGGATCGAGAAGGTGACATCCGTGATCAGTTTTCGTGCAAGGACGCGGGAGAGATCGTCGATCACCGCTGCAGCTTTCGGATCGATGCACCCAAGCCGGGCAAGCGCACGGTCGCGTTCCCGGACCCGCACGGACTCGGCCCAGGTGTGAAGCCGGCCAAGCACCTCATCGGCGGACCTGCGGTTGAGGTGGCGCAGGAAGATCGCAAGCTCGGCCTCGACGAATGAATGGGCCCGGTCGGCCTCGGCTTTGCGCGTACTCATGGTCTGCTCGTTGATGCTGCGGAGGCTGTCGATGGTGAAGAGCCGGACGCCATCGATGGTATCCGATCCCTCTTCAACATCGCGGGGCTGGGCGATGTCGACAATTATGAGCGGGCGCGGGTGACCCTCGACCGGCCAGCAGCGATCCCTCATCGCCCGCGCGAGATCCTTCCGGTGAATGATCGGGTGAGGCGCGGAAGTGCAGGTGATGACCACATCGGAGAGCGTGATGTAGTGATACATTTCCTGGAGC
>NZ_PIZH01000525.1 GCF_002835825.1 Methanoregula sp.
TAATAGAATTATGTTACCTGAATTCAGGACATACCCGAGGTTATCACGATGGACAAGTACGTGTGCACAATGTGCGGTCATATCTATGACCCGGCAGTAGGAGAGACCAAGGCATTTTCCACGATCCTCTGCAACACCGACAGGATGCAGGAATATGAGTGCAAGGTTCTGGCAGCAGATCCGATCCCGCCCGGGACTGACTTTTCAAAGGTCCCTGCCGACTGGCGCTGTCCTTCCTGCGGTTACCCCAAGTCCTACTACCGGAAGATAGAGGCCGAGACGCTCCGGGAAATGCGGACCATCGCTTACTGAAAGTATTTTTTCCACCCACCTTTTCTTTTCCCGCCGGTTGAAAAAATTTCGGGGACAAACCTGTTATCTGATGACCATCTTCGTGTTCCTCACCCCCTGATGAGTGTGTGCCGCACTTGGCAACGATGCACCAGGAGGCTGAACATTTACCGGCAGGAGAACGTGAGAGAAAAAAGATGGATGCAGGAAATCAGAACGTTATCCTCCGGTCATCTTTACGATAGTCTCCCGGAATTTATCAAACTCAAGATCGTCCAGCTGTTCCGGAAGCATGGAGTCCGTGGATGCCTGCCGGTAGATCCAGTAGATGATCTTGTCAACGACTCTGACGACTTCCTCCTGAGTCTTCACATCCACCAGATGCCGCCCGATCTTCGGGTGCCGTCCGCGGTGTCCGCCGAGCGTGATGCGGAACTCGGGGGGGGCGCCCTGGATGATATGGAAGGGGCATGGAAGGATACAGAACCCGCACTCCATACACAGGGTCGGGTGAAGGACAACAACCCCGTCGATAACTTCGATGGCCTTCTCCCGGCAGTAGTGGGTGCAGGTGCCGCAGCCAGTGCAGAGTCCCGGATCCCGGATCGGTTTCTGGATGCCCGTGATCCCGATCTCATTAAGCCTCTCGCTCTCACACCCGTTCGGGCAGGAGGAGATCGCGATCCTGACCTTGACCGGCAGATCCTTTGCGAAAAACTTCTTGTCAAGTTCCTCTGCCAGGGCAACGCTGTCGATGATGCCGAACTTACAGTTGCGGGTGCCCAGACAGGCCGTGATATTGACCACCTCCTGCCGTTCGGCACCAAGCGGGGTACCGTTCTTCTCCAGATCCTTGAGGAGGGGTTCGAGGACGGATGGGTCGACATGGGGCAACTCCATGGTCTGGCGGGTGGTCAGGTGAACCATCTCGACCCCGTACCGTGCGGCAATCTCCCCAAGCTCTTTCATCTGGCCGGGAGTGATCATACCGGCCGGCATACGGAGCCGGACGATGCAGAAATCCGGGTCACGCTCGGTAATGATACCGCCGCGGGTATAAAGGTCATGGTTTATCGGTCTGCGCTGGCGTGGCATAGCACCAGCTGTTTGATTTGTAAATGGATAGATGTTATCACAGTACTAATG
>NZ_PIZH01000025.1 GCF_002835825.1 Methanoregula sp.
TCGCTGCGTGTACGGATCCTTGTCACCCTGCTCGGCTAGACGATTCACCGTGCAGTGGGAACCTCCTCAGCCTGCCTTATCTTCTCCTCCGCAGGGGCCATGGTTGCGTACATGGCCAACGGGATCGGGGTGAGCGGGCTGCCGCCCTACTCGATCGGGTACGTTGACCTTGTCGCGTTCGGCGTCCTTGCCGCAACAACCATCCCGTTCGCCCGGCTCGGTGTCCGGTTCGCCCACGCATGTTCTGGCAGGAACCTGCAGATCCTCTTTGCCGGGTTGCTCGTCCTGATTGGTGTGGCGATGCTCGTGAGCGGATAAATATTCAGATATTCCGAATTTTTTTCCTGCTGGAAATTTTCCGGGGCCCCCGAATTACTCGATCCGGCCTTCGGAACACCTCCCTATGGCCCGATCGCTGGTGACTTTCGCGATATGTTAGGTTTCTATTAGCGCACTTTAAGCCTACCATTATACAGTCACCAAAACCAGCGGCTGAAATGGGCGTTTCCGGAAGTTTATGTCAGGCTTATTGGTCGAATATGTCAGGTTCACGAATCATGGGAAAAACGGGAAACATCAAAAAAGGTCAAAATGGCCCCCGATCGGAAAAATACGCCTGATTTGAAAATATGACTGGGCATCAGACCAGGAAGATGAGAAGCACTCGTCAGAGTTCTTAGAAAAAGGGCCTTTCGCGGGCCTGGGGGATTCCCCGTGGGATTAATCTCCGACGGAGACTGCACTTCCGGCAGGGATGTGATCTCCTCAGCCGGGGGGGCAGCCTTCGGACTCTTGACTGTCAACAATTCATGGCGATAAATTGGGTGATACGAAAAATGAGCTCTGTAGAAATTCTTGTCACAACGTACTCAGTGGAATTACGAGTGTGACCACCTCTCTCCCCAAGAGGGGGGGCAGCCCAAGGGGACAAGCCCCCTTGACCCCCCGTTTTCATTTTTTTCAAAGCTCGCATACGGCTTAATTCCACGGGGCGAGGGGCGGCAGACCCCGAGCGCCCGTGGCTCCATCGTTATCTACCACAATCCCACACAGGATTTCTACAGAACTAAAAAAAGGAAAAAATTACTGGTATTCCGGCGGCTGGACCTGCTTGGGGAGCCCGCCTTTGAAGTGCTGCTGGATCTTGCCATAGTACTGCCGGAGGTTCTCGTTCATTGTCGGGTGGACTTTGTTCTGGGCCTCATCGAAATACTTCCTTGCTACGGTGACAGCTCCTTCCCGCAGGGCGAGCATGCCTGCCTCCCGGCAAAGCGACTCAAGGTCCGATCCCACGAAGCCTTCCGTTGCACCGGCAAGATCAGCAGCCAGCTTGTCGCGTGCAGGATCAGAAAGGACCAGCTTCTTCTCGAAGAGCATCTCCAGGATGCGCCTCCGTCTCAGGCCGGCGGGAAGTCCCGCTCCCTCATTGGAAACCGGGGTGGTTGCTGCCTGGATATCTGCAACAGCGACGTCTTTTTCTTTCCCGAGTTTTTCGATAAGTTCGCCAAGTGCGTCCTCGTTGAACCCGCTGGTCATCTGCACGACCTCATCGAGCGCTGAGCCTTCGATGGGCATGAACCGCGTGTGGATCCGGATGATCTTCTTCCGGTCCTCGATGCCGGGCTCACCGATATAGACAAGGCGATCGAAGCGTCCCGCCCTGAGGAGGGCCGGGTCAACGATGTCCGGGCGGTTCGTGGCGCCCATGACAACGACATCTTTCAGCTCTTCCATCCCGTCCATCTCGGTCAGGATCTGGTTGAGGACATTGTCGATCACGTGCGAGTCGCTGCTCGTGCCACGGGCAGGGGCAAGGGCATCGATCTCATCGAAGAAGATGATGGAGGGGGAGACCTGCCGGGCCTTCTTGAAGACCTCGCGGACTGCCCGTTCGCTCTCGCCCACCCACTTGGAGAGGAGCTGGGGTCCACGGACGGGGATGAAGTTTGCACCACTCTCACTTGCAACGGCCTTTGCTATCAGGGTCTTACCCGTGCCGGGCGGGCCATAGAGGAGGATGCCACGCGGGGGCTCGATACCGAGGTCCTCAAACTTCTGGTGGTCGGTGAGCGGGAGCTCGATAGCTTCCCGGACTTCGGTCTTTGCAGAATCGAGGCCGCCGACGTTCTGCCACCCGACGTGCGAGACCTCAAGCATCACTTCGCGCATGGCGCTCGGGCCCACGTCACGCTGGGCACTCCGGAAGTCGCTTGCCAGCACCTTGAGCTTGTCGAGCACCTCCTCGGGGATCTCCTCGGCATCGAGGTCCAGCTCGGGCAGGTAGCGCCGGAGGGCACGGATTGCCGCTTCACGGGCAAGGGCTGCAAGGTCCGCCCCGACAAACCCGTGGGTCTGCTGGGCGAGGACATCGAGGCTGACATCCTCGGCAAGCGGCATGCCCCGGGTATGGATCTTCATGATCTCGATCCGGTCGGGCTCACCCGGAACGCCAATCTCGATCTCGCGGTCAAACCGGCCGGGCCTCCTGAGGGCAGCATCGATTGCATCGACACGGTTGGTTGCGCCGATGACTACGACCTGCCCGCGTTCCTCAAGGCCGTCCATCATGGTCAGGAGCTGGGCAACGACACGGCGCTCGACCTCGCCCGTAACCTCCTCGCGCCGGGGAGCGATGGAGTCGAGTTCGTCGATGAAGATGATAGAGGGCGCGTTCTCGCGGGCTTCCTCGAAGACCTCGCGGAGCCGCTGCTCGCTCTCTCCGTAATATTTCGAGATGACCTCAGGGCCGGCGATTGAAATGAAGTGCGCACCGCTCTCGCTTGCAACCGCCTTTGCTATCAGGGTCTTTCCCGTGCCGGGCGGGCCGTACAGGAGAACGCCCTTGGGCGGCTCGATCCCGAGCTTCTGGAAGAGTTCCGGGTGCCGGAGCGGGAGCTCGATGGTCTCCCGCAACCGCTGGAGCTCGTCCTTGAGGCCTCCGATATCCTCGTACGAGAAGCGCTTGATACCCTCAAAGCCTGCCGCCGGCTTGTCCGAGAACTCGATCGCGGTATTCTTGGTGATAATGACCGCTTCCTCGGGCTCGATCTCGACGACCTTGAAGCCGACGATCTGCGGCTGGATGAAGGGCAGGCCGAGCATCACCGGGACGGTGTCGTTCTTCACCACCGGAAAATCGATAAGGCCGTTGACCACGTGCGGGTTATTCGCGATCGGGATCTTCTTGGGGAGATCCTCCGGGGGCGCAAGCACCACCCGCTTTGCCTCGATCTCGTCTGCAATCTTTGCGACCCTGACCGTGTCGTTGATGCTGGCACCGGCGTTGAGGCGGGTGAAGTTGTCGATCCGGATCTTCTTCTGGTTCCAGTCCTCGACAAGCGATCGCCAGACCTTGGCAACAGTCTTCCGTTTTCCCTCGATCGCGACCAGATCGCCGGGGGAGATCTTGAGTGCGAGCATTGTTTCGGGATCCAGCCGGGCCTTTCCGCCGCCCTGGTCGCCGGGGTAAGCGGAATCCACCCTCAATTGCACTTCTGGCATTACCTTAAAGGTCATATACGCAGGGATTTATAAGTACTGATAATGAGGGTCCTCATACTCGATCCCTTCCACGGGGCGGCAGGCGACATGATCACGGCTGCCCTGCTGGATTGCGGGGCTGACAAGGATATCGTCGTGCGGGCGATGAAGGCCGTGGTAGCGGAACCGAAGATCTCCCGCGTGACCCGGGCCGGGATCCAGGCACTATGGATCGAGACGAAAGCCCTGCCGGTCCACCGGACGCTGGACGAAGTTCTGGAGCGGCTCGATGCTGCCACACCTCATATGCCTGAACCGGCCATGGCGATGGCCCGGCGGGTTTTTGAGCGCATCAATACTGCCGAAGAGGAAGTGCACGGCGGCCATGTGCACTTCCATGAAGTCGGGGCCGATGACGCAATCGCGGACATTGTCGGGGCCTGCACAGCCCTCCATACCCTCGAGGTCGACCGGGTCCATATCCTCCCGGTCACGCTCGGCCACGGGACCGGTACCGGCTCCCACGGCACCTTTCCCATCCCGGCACCGGCAACGGCGGCGATCCTCAGGCACACGAACCTTGCCACGATCTCCGGGATCCACGTGGGCGAACTCTGCACCCCCACCGGGGCTGCACTCCTGGCCGAATTCCAGGCAGCAGCGGGCGCTCCCGGCGAGTTACCGGCGTACACTATCAAAGCACTCGGCTATGGAGCCGGTACCCGCGACCCGGCTCATGCACCCAACGTGCTGCGGGCAATGATCGTCGAGACGACAGGAACAACCGGCGGGCACCCCGAGGACACGGTGGATATTCTCGAAACGAATATTGACGATGTGAGCGGTGAGATGATCGCCCATGCGATCGGCCGGTTCATGGACGCCGGCGCCCGGGACGCGAGCGCCACCCCCATCGTGATGAAGAAGGGCCGGCCGGGATACCTGATCCGGGTTATTTGCCTGCCTGAGACGAGCACGCAGATCGCTGAACTGATGGCACGAGAGCTCGGGACGCTGGGCATCCGCTGCATCCCGTCGGTCCACCGGTTCATCGCTGAGAGGACGGTTGAGGAGATTGATGTGGAAATTGCCGGGACGAGAAAGAAGCTCCTGGTAAAACTGGGATGGATGCACGGCTCGGTCTATACACTCAAGGCAGAGTTCGAACCGGCGCGGGAGCTTGCAGCTGAGCTCGGGATACCGGTCCGCGATGTGCTCAGGGTTGTCGAGGAACAAGCCCGGCGGCAGATCCAGAGCTGACGCTCTGTTCAGCCTGCCAGAAGATCCCTTTTTTAGCCGGTGAATATTCTATGACAATCCCCCTGCAAACAAAACGCCTTACCCTCATCCCGGCAACCCGCGAAGTCCTTGCAGCTGACCTGAATGATCGGGGCCGGTTTTCCCTTCTTCTTCAGGCAAGAGTACCGGCTGCATGGCCACCCCCACTCATGGACGAGGGCGTTATTCGCGAGTTCCTCCGTATACAGGATGACCCGTCTGGACCGATCTTTGCTGCATGGTACTGGGTAATCAACGACCCGGCAACCGGAACGGGAACGCTCATAGGGAACGGCGGCATCCTTCAGGCAGGGGGGCGGCCGGATACCGCAGTTCTCGGGTACTCGGTGCTGGATGAGTTCTGGAACCGGGGCTATGCAACCGAGGCTGTAGGCGCTCTTGTTCCGGTCATCTTCTCCCTCCCGGGTATAACGAGGATCATTGCCACAACGTATCCCAATCCTGCTGCATCCATCCGTGTGCTGGAGAAGAACGGGTTCGTAAAAACGGAGGACGTCCCTGCGGGCGCCGGGGCGGAAGAGGGGACTATCTGTTACCTGCGGGAAATACAAGGCCCCGTTTCCGGCCGGAAATAACCCGGTATTCGGGCTTTATAGGATACCAGCCCCAATGTGGAAGAGATAACAGGCCCATGAAGACCGAGAAACGATCCACCGGGAACGCAGCACTCGACACCCTCATTGGCGGGGGCCTCGAACTGCGGACAATCACGCAGTTTTATGGCGAGCCTGCGAGCGGCAAGAGCACGCTCTGTCTTGTTGCTGCTGTCGCCTGTCTCCGGGCCGGCCATGCGGTTGCCTGGATCGATTCGGAGGGGTTCTCGACCGAGCGCTTCCGGCAGATCGCGGGTACTGACACCGAGAAGATTGCGGAGCGCTTTTTCCTTTTTGAGCCTGTCGATTTCGAGCACCAGGGATCGATGATCCTTGAGGTGGAAAAGGTACTAAAAGCGCACAAGCCGGGCCTGCTCGTCATCGACTCAGCTACTGCCCTGTACCGCACCGATCTTGAGAAGGGCCGGGATGCCATGCAGGCGCTGACCCGGCAGATGATCCATCTCCTCGGTTATGCCAAGCGGTACGAGATCCCTGTCATTATCACCAACCAGGTGTACATGGACACCGTCAAGAACACCTTTTACGGCCTTGGGGGGACGGCCCTGGAACACATCTCCAAAGTGATCGTACGCCTGGAGAAAACAGATACACCCGGGGTCCGGCGGGCGCGCCTGGTCAAACACCGGTCCCGCCCGGAAGGAGCGTCCCTTGAGTACGAGATCACCGGAGACGGCATCAGTGTCCGGTAGACTCTTTTTCTTTCCGTCCACCCACCTGTCCCAGCTGGCGGTTTTTCATAAAGCCCGGAAGATTGGAACAATTATATCGTGTGAAGCAGAATAGTTCCCTCGCATATGGCATTGCGAAGGGAGATCACTGCCCGCCTCACCGCTCTTCTGCGGGAGAACCCTCAGGGGCTCAGCATCACGGAGATCGTAAACAAGATTGAGATCAACCGGAATACTGCAAGCCGGTATCTCGACAATCTCCTTATCTCCGGACAGGTCGAGATGCGCCATTTCGGGATGGCGAAGATCTACCGCCTCTCCGAGCGGTTGCCGGTCTCCTCGGTCCTCTCCCTCTCCTCCGAGTTCGTGATGCAGGTAGATGCAGGCCTTCGCGTTGTATTCCTCAACATGCCGTTTGCCCGGCTTATCGGCACAGAGGAGAAGGAGGTTACCGGAAAGAACATCGAGTTCACGAAGATCCCTTCCTTTTTCGATGACAACTTTCCCCGGCTTCTCGCATCCATCCAAGAGGGGGTTTCCGGGACAGAGTCCCGGGGCGATCTGGATCTTCCTGCATGCGAACGCTCCTTTTCGTACCGCGTTGTCCCTATTGTCTTTTCTGCCGGGCAGAAAGGAGCCTCCCTGATTCTCGAAGATATCACTGAGAGGAGAAGGAGCGAGGCCCTCCTCCGGGAAAGCGAAGAGAAGTTCCGGGCCCTCTTCAACAATGCAAGCGACATGATCACGCTTCATGCCCTTACCGAAAATCTGGCACAGGGACACTATCTTGAGGTGAATGATGTCACCTGCCGGAAGCTGAAATACACCCGGGGTGAACTCCTCGGGATGAGCCCCCGGGATCTCGTTGCCCCGGATTCACTGGCGGCTGTAAACCGCAGCAGCAGAACGCTCCGGGAGGAGGGACATGCCACCTCCGAAGCCGTTCTTCTGACAAAAGACGGACAGAGAATCCCGGTCGAGATCAATGCCCACCTCTTTGATTTCAAAGGTAAACCCGTGGCTCTCGCAATAATCCGTGACATCACCCTGAGGAAACAGGCAGAGGGCCAGCTCCACCTCATGAAGACCTCCATCGAGAGCGCCTATGATGAAGTCTTCTGGATGGACATGGCGGGAAATTTCGTTTTTGTCAATGACGCTGCCTGCCAGGAGACCGGGTATTCGCGCGAGGAACTGATGGCAATGACCGTTTTCGATCTCGACCCGGACTTTTCACTGGCCCGGTGGGAGGAGTCGGTGGCGGACCTGCGGAAGAACAAAAAACAGTTCTTCCAGACGCGGCACCGGAGAAAGGACGGCGTAATTATTGACGTGGAGATCGGTTCGGTCTATGTCGCGCGCGGGAAAGAAGAATTCGCGTTCTGTTTTGTCCGGGACATCACGGAACGCAACCGGATCGAGGCTGCCTTAAAGGAGAGCGAGGCCCGGTATCGCTCCCTTGCAGAGGCATCGCAGGACATGATCTTCGTTGTTGACCACGATGACCGGGTGCTCTACGTCAACCGGCGGGCGGCGGATTTCCTCCATGTTGTCCCGGACACAATCATCGGACAGCCGAGGAGCAGGTTCTTCCCAACCGAGGTCTCTGCCGGCCAGCTCATGGGGCTCCGGCAGGTCTTCTCTTCCGGTGAGCCCGTAAGAACCGAGAGCCCCATGACAACACCTGACGGGGAAGTCCTGTGGTTCGACCATGCCCTCATGCCCATTTCAGACGCAACAGGCAGCGTCACGTCAGTGCTCGGCGTATCCCGTGACATCACCAAACGCGTTGCTGCCGAGCGGGAGCAGCGGATAAACGAGGAGAAGAACCGTTTCATCGCTGAACACAGCGTGGATATTATCCACCGGCTGGACCCGGAGTGCGTCCTGCTGTACACCTCCCCATCGGTAAAGACACTCCTTGGATATGAACCAGAGGAGGTGCTGGGGAAGCCTGTCCTCGGCATGATCCATCCTGATGACCTTCCGGGTGTGATACAGGACCTCCACGCGATCCACGAGAGAGGAAAACAGATCACAACATCGACATTCCGGTTCCGGCACAGGGACGGACAATACATCCTCTTTGAGTCAACAACCCGCATTATCCGTGACCAGGATGGGAAGGTGAAGGAGTTTTTGAATATCTCCCGCGACATCTCAGGCAGGGAGAGAGAAAATTCTTAAGAAGACCGGAACCTCTTTTATGGCAAGGGGACGATACCGTCATCTCACTTTCACCTCCCGCGCCCTGCACTTATTAACCAGTCCCCGTCAGAATGAGAGTGATGACCGGATGCGGGGGGAAGCTGGCGCGGCTGACATCACAAAGCCAGTACGACATCTGTGTTCCCGGGGAGTGTATGCAGCAACTCTCAACGGAGAGCTGCATCACGAGGAACCCGCACGCAGCCGGATGCAACAGGATGCTTAAGGTGCTCCTCCACGGCAGCTGCTCGTATGACTGCGCCTACTGCTCGGTCCGTCTCGACCGTTCGCATCACTCGTTTGCACCCCGTGAGCTGGCAGACATTGTCCACGAACAGTACCGGAACAACCTTACCGGGGGGCTCTTTCTGAGTTCCGGTGTGCCGCATGACACCGACGAAGTGATGAGCGGGCTCATCGAGACCGCCAGGATCCTGAGGAGCCAGGGATACCCGGGATACCTGCACCTGAAGATCCTGCCCGGTGCATCCCGCGATGACATCCAAGAGTCTGCACGGCTCGCGGACTGCATCAGCCTCAACATCGAGACTACGGGAGAGAGCCGGCTCCGGTTCCTTTCGGGAATCAAGGACTATGCACACGATATCATGAAACGGATAGGCTGGATCGCCGATGCTGCTCCCGGGCGCTTCATGACACAGCTCGTTATCGGGGCCGCGGGAGAGACCGACCGGGAGGTCTTCGATTGTGTTACCGCACTCTACGGCAATCTGCATCCCTCGCGGATCTATTATTCGGGTTTCCGGGCCCTTCCGAAGACCCGGCTCTCCTCCCGCGAGAGCACTCCGGCATGGCGGCCACGGCGCTGGTACCAGATCGACAGTCTCGTCCGGGAGTACGGTTATTCCCGGGAAGAACTTCTCCCCATCCTGGACGACAACGCGACCCTCCCCAACGACGATCCGAAAGCACTTCTTGCCCGCGGCAACGATCCGGTTGACCCGAACTCGGCATCCTTTGCAGACCTCCTTCGTGTCCCGGGTATTGGTCCAACCACCGCACGCGCCATCATTGCAGCACGGGAGGATCGGTGGATACGGAATCCCGGTGACATAAATATGGATGCAGCCTGCCTGAGACGGGCCATGCCCTACCTGGCCTTTGCCAAAGTTCCCCGCCAGGCAACCCTTGCCCTGTTTGCCTGACAGAGCTCCTGTAAGATGCGATCAAAGAATAAGATGAATCTGGGATCAGCAGGTAATCCGGCCGGTAAAGGCCGTCACAGCCGAACCTTCCATCTTTGCACCGTCGCCTTTCAGGTAAATTGTCAGCGGCCCACCCCGGGTTTCTACATCAACAACCTCTCCCGCCAGGCCCAGTTTGTGGACAACTGCTGCCGAGGCAGTCGCACCGGCACCGCATGACAGGGTCTCGTCTTCCACGCCCCGCTCGAATGTACGGATCCGTATGCTGTCCGGGCCGGTTCTCTCGACAACGTTCACGTTCGCCCCTTCCGGGAACGTTGCATGGTGACGAATCTTCGGGGCTATAGACCCGAGATCAACAGCATCAACTGCATCAACGATAATGACAGCATGCGGAGCGCCTGAATGTACGGCATGGACTTCGTAACCCTCGATGGTCTCACGATACTCACCCGAGCCGGTGGCAGGAATAGCGGTCCTGTCGAATTTCAGCGGGGACATCGTGATGGTTGCGGTAAACGTGTCCTCCTTGTACTCCATCGAGACTGCTGTCTCTCCAGCGGGGGTCTCCACGGTACAGGTCTCCTTTACGTACCCATTATCGAACGCGTACTTGGTAAGGCAGCGGATACCATTCCCGTATGGCTCAACCTCATTCTCGTCAGGCCTGATTAGGCGCATCCGGAGATCGCTCTTCTCTGATTTCGAAAGGAAAATTACCCCGTCAGCCCCGATACCGAAGCGCCGGTCGCAGTAGATTGCGGAAAACTGCCCTTTCATGTCATCGGGGATAACGGTGTGCTCCCGTTCATCGATAACAATGAAATCATTGCCGTTCTCGTACAGTTTGCTGAAATGAATCTCCATACAGAATCCCCGCCCTGTCCTGCTGTTACGTACTGTTCTGGAGAGTTGTGCCATTCCATAAAGGCATCGGTTGGCACTCCTGCAGAAATAACAAAAAAGAGATTGCAGGGATATTCCTGCACAGTATCGTATTATTTTTTGTTCCCGGCAGGGAGTGGGGACGGTTCCCTGTTCCGTGCAAGACCGGAGAAGTCCGATCCCTCGAAGTCGAGAGTGGCGAAATAATCGTTTGCAGTTTCTGCTCGCCGTATCAGTTTCAATTTGCCACCATTCTGCATGAGGAACTCAGCTGACCGGAGCTTGCCATTGTAGTTGAACCCCATTGCATAGCCGTGCGCTCCCGTGTCGTGGATAACCATGAGGTCCCCGGGGCTGATCTCAGGAAGGATCCGCTGGACGGCGAACTTGTCGTTGTTCTCGCACAGGCTGCCGGTCACATCGTATACGTGGTCCAGGGGAAGGTTTTCCTTTCCCAGTACGGTGATGTGGTGATAGGCTCCATAGAGCGCGGGGCGCATCAGGTTTGCCATGCACGCATCCAGCCCGACATAATCGCGGTGCTTCTGCGCAACGTGACGTACGCGGGAGACCAGGTAGCCATACGGCCCGGTTACCGCCCGTCCGCTCTCCATGACGATGCGTAGCGGTGCAAGACCGTTCCCGACAATGATCTCCTTGTAGTGCTCGTGCACTCTCTCTGCAAAGTCCCCGATATCCACCTGGTGATCGACAGGAGAATAGGGGATGCCGATGCCCCCGCCGAGATTGATGAACTCTACCCGGATGCCGGTCTTCTCGTGGATCTCAACGGCAAGGTCAAAGAGCAGCCGGGCTGCATCGGCAAGGATCTCCTCGTCGCGCTGGTTGGAGACGATCATGGCATGCAGGCCAAACCGGGTTGCACCTTTCTGTTTGGCGATGGTGTATGCCCTGAGGATCTGATCGTGGGTGAGCCCGTATTTTGCTTCACTGGGATTACCGATGATCGGGTTGCCATGACTGTAGTCGTCTCCCGGGTTGTAGCGGAAACAGAGAAGCCCGGGGATCCCTGCGGTCTTCTCCAGGAAGTCAAGGTGGGTGATATCGTCAAGGTTGATGATCGCCCCGAGTTTTTTTGCCTGGACAAACTCTTCTGCCGGGGTGTCGTTGGAGGTGAACATGATCTCCTCCCCTTTGATCCCGACAGCACTCGCAAGCTGGAGCTCAGGGAGCGAGCTACAGTCCGCTCCCATGCCCTCCTCATGCAGGAGACGAAGAATATACGGATTGGGGAGAGCCTTGACCGCAAAATAATTCTGAAAGCCGCCCGCTTTCCCGTCTGTCGTTGGTACCCACGAGAACGCCTTGTACAGCCGGCGGGCTCCTGCACGGATCGCCACTTCCTCGTAGATATGAAATGGAGTTGGATGTTCCCTCTCAAGCTCCTCGATTTGGG
>NZ_PIZH01000526.1 GCF_002835825.1 Methanoregula sp.
TCTTTGGAGAAACGGGGAGGGAACGAGAGATCCGGAACGATGAAAAAACAAAAGGATCATCCGGTTCCTGGAGATGAGTTGGGAGCCGGACCGGACCCTTCCTCAAGAAAGATGCTCCCGAACTCTTTTGCTGCCTGCAGGTAGCTTTCGTTTGTCTCATCTTCTGCATTTTGCGTGTATTGCCAGTTCCAGCAGAGCTTCGGGTTTACCTGAAACCCGAAGTACTGGAGCACCTTTTTCTGTGTTTCGAATGCGTTCTTTCCATTCCAGTTCTGTCCGATCACTATCAGCCCGGCCTCAATGCCGGCAACAATGTTCTCTTCCTTAAGGGTCGAGTGCATGTTCTCAATCCAGGTGAGGCGTTCGATCAGTTTCTGGTAGTATGAATTCAGTGCGCCCCACCGTACCGAAGCGAAGAACACAACGCAGTCCGATGTGAACATTTCCCTTGTGATCCTGAAGAGCTCGTCGTCCGCATTGTTGATACTTGCCCAGCACCGGTGATGTCCGCTCGGATTTTTACTTTTATCTTTCAGGGCGGCCTTTTTTTGCCCGCAGCTGTTCCCGCCTGCATCGGAAACATTTCCTTCGCACGGGTGGATCGTCAATTTCGGGACTTCGATGAGCATTGCCTCAACACCGGACCTCCTCAACTCCCCGGCAATCTTATACGCAAGCCGGGTACTCTTTGGCGTCTCTTCCTGCCCCTCCCACCGGTTCGATGTAGTGAGCAGAAGGACTTTTCTTTTGGTTTTGAGATGGTGAATGGCGTTTTTTAGCTGTTCTTTACTTTTCTGTGCATCGCCGGGTTCCATAGCATGCGTAGGGTCACCCAACGTTGTAAACCTATTGTAACCGGGGTGAGACGGGAAGGATTGTTTTGTGAAGCCTGATTGCACACTCGTTCATCGCCATGATACTCTTTTCTGGCGAGGGTATGCCTGCACACGCGGGGATGAATCCGTGATCCGCACACGTTGGGGAACGGGCATCGGTCACCGTCAAAGGATGAGGGGTGATTCTGCATATTAAAAAAAAATTCCTTCCTCTCTGCCCCCTCACCCGGGTTACCGGCGCTTCCTCGTTTTCCGTTCATCAGGCACAGAAAGAGGAACACCGGCACATGCCCCGATCGAACTGAGATAGGTTTCAGCCTTTGCAATCAGCGCATCCCGCTTCCCTGCCTCCATGCGGGTGATGTAGGTGATGAAGGGCGCCATCCGCTGATTATGCTCAAATATATCGCGGTGGACATACAGGAACCGCCAGTAGAGGGCGTCCCAGAGATCGCACCACGGGCCTGCCTTATGAAATCTTGGGTCTGCGATCAGGCTTATCATCGGTCATGATCATACTATCCAGCTTGAAGGAATGATGCCCCGATGGACCTTGTAAAAATCCCCGGTATGCCAAAAGCAGAGTATGACGC
>NZ_PIZH01000527.1 GCF_002835825.1 Methanoregula sp.
CCTCACGGTGATGGCCCGATGTACGACCTGCAACCACCGGCTGAAGGTTGTCCCGATCGGCAAGGTTGCCATCACGATCAACGGCACGTCCGATATGGAGATGGCCGATGCGGTCAGGGTCTATCTCGACCTGGAAAAGGTGAAAAACTATCCCACGCTCGACCGTTGGTACTCTAACAGCCCGGCGTTTGATAAGCGTACCATGGGGGATAAGCTTCGTGACGATATCTTCCGCGCGGGCCGCGACGTCCTTTCCTTCGAGAAGGTCAGGATCCCGGTAAGGGCCAAGAAGAAGTGGAAGTCTGTGACGTGCCCCGTCTGTGGGGAGACTGTGCCCGATTACCTTGTTGTTGACGGACGCTGCGGTGCCTGCGGTTCAATGAAATATTACGAGAAGATATGATGCAGCTTCGCTCCTTGGACCGGAGCGTTGCCCTGTTTTTTAAAACGATGAGATCAAACAGCGACTTTAACCGCATCCTCTTTACGGACAGGCTTCTTGACCCAGATCAGTTTCTTGCCCTCGAAAGCAAAGGATCGCATGGTGTAGATCTTCACACCCGCGGGAAGGCTGGAGGTGTCGGCATTGGCCGGAACCATGACCGCATACGAGAACCGGAGGGGTGTCCCGTCAGATGTCCTTTCCGGGCGCGTGAGCGCTTCGGGAAGTGGTACGGGAAGGGTGTTCTCGAATGAGACAAGGACCCTGACACACTCCCGGTGTCCTCCATTTCGCCGCTCCAGTACGGCAATCGAATCATATCCGCTTCCGGTCTCCTTCATGGTGCAGCTCCAGCCATCGTAGCTGGAGTAGATGTTCCGGATCTCTTTTGTCACAAAGTCATGCATGATGTCCGAACTGAATCCCATAGTACAGGTAATGTCAATGAAACTTCCAGATAAATGCAACTGGTTAATCAACTAACGTTACCCTACCGCCTGAAGCAGGTTACATTAATCCGCTCCAGAAAATACCGTTTTTGAAACGATCTTCAGCCCTCATCCTGTTGGTACACCGCCCGACCCCTGTCCCCCGCTAAGCCGGAATGATCCCGCCATTCATCCCGTAAAATTGCACTAATCCGGCTCAGAAATTGGAGAAGCCTTGAGGGGGTCGGGCGGTGTACTTCTATCCTTTTTGGCCCGCGAACGACAGATCCTGGGAAGAATTTCTGACGGTACTTACCCAAATTACATCGATTTGTTCGGATCGGAAGTACACCGCCCGACCCCCCATGCTTGTAATGTTAGCCCAAGAGCGTCAGTGTTTCGACCTGATTTCTTCAGAACTGATTAATGCTGCGAGAGCAGTGTTCTTTCAGGTGCCATGTTACTGGTAATATCTCGTGGTAGTGAGGTTTCGCTGTTCCATAGTTAAATTAAAAACATTAACAATACTTATTTATTAAGGTTAAAAGAAAAAACAA
>NZ_PIZH01000528.1 GCF_002835825.1 Methanoregula sp.
CTACGGGTGTTGGGACTTTGAACCAAGCTGGAAACTTTATGAAACACTTGATATCCTCTAATGCGTCCAGTCCTTCGGCAAATTTCTTCTCAGTTATTGAATCGTAAGCGATATACTCATACAACGAATGTTTGACCTTTACAATCCGATCGTTGATAAATTCCTTCTCGTGGTCCTGCGTCCTGAACCGGCTCATCTCGTAGGCAATCTCGTTCAGCCGCTCGTACTGGATCCCTTCGATGATAATCCGGTGAAGTTCATCCTGGATACATTTCACTGATGCATCCATGAATGCTTGGGGATTCCTGGTGAAATCATCGAGCCGTCCGGACCTCTTCAGGATCTGAAAAATTGTATGCCGGGTCAGTTCGACACGGCTCTGGATATATAAGAGGATGTCGGGAACATGAGTCCTCTTTGTGGAAAACTCTTCGTTTGAGATCATAACCTCTGCCGATTTGATTCCTGATGTTTCGAATGAGAGATCGGCAATCCTTGTTGTGATCTTCAACGGTTCGATTTTCTCCATCTTTTTTATCGCAGCAGCCGCGTCGTGGATGAGTTCTTCGGTAGTGTAATTGACGGCGTAGATTGTCTTCTGGCTGATGGCGTTCCAGAATTTTTCAAACTCTGGGTCCATCAGCACTTCTTCCCGTACCTTACACTTTCGAGGCTGGTATTTGGTAATGTGGTTCTCGATCTTGTGTCGGTCAATAATATCGATGATCTGTCGCGTCAACGGGCGTGCCTGCTCCGGGACATCGAAGGTGTGGGTTTCGACAGCTTTAGTAAATGACTCCGTTATCCGGCCGTCACTTTCGATCCAGCCGTTCTTTTGCAGATGCCCCCAGAGTTCCTCGGTCTCTTCTGGAGAAAGGGGCCGCTCTTCACCGGGCTCTCCAATTTTGAGTTCCCTGAATGCTTCAACAGGGAGGCGACCGAAGACGACTCCCTCTTCCTCAAATTCGCTCTGGAGAGCGGCAACAAAGTCATGGTAACTCTCGTTTGCAACGACAACGAGGTTGTTGATATCATTGTTGAAAACCCGGTCCCCGTCCTTATTCACCGGAAGCCGAAGGCCACGGCCGATCTCCTGTCGCTTCTTGAGCGTCGAGACAGGCACATTCAGCGTACAGATCTGGAAGACATTCGGATTGTCCCAGCCTTCACGGAGGGCCGAGTGCGAGAAGATGAATTTTAGTGGATTCTTTGGATCAAGAAGTTTTTCCTTGTCCTTCATGATGAGGTTATACGTGTCCTCATCCATCTTTGAACGACCTTCGGTATCCCGGAACTGGCCTTTGTTATCCTTCGAGAAGTACCCGTTGTGGACTTCTTCAGCAGGGAGGATATCGAGGCCGGTTTTTTTGTATTCAGTGGCGAGATCACGGTATGCTTCTTCGAACCATTTTGCATAGGTTCCTTGC
>NZ_PIZH01000529.1 GCF_002835825.1 Methanoregula sp.
CGATGACCCGCAGTACTGCTGGTTCGAGATGACTGTCACGAACATAGACAACGGCCAGGCTGACACCTACGGGTTCGGCCGCACGCACAGTTTCGAGAAACACCAGCAGTTCCCGATGTACGTTACCGGTCCCTACAAGATCGAGATGAAAGGCAATCTTGTGAAGGTGGATGTGACTGCTG
This sequence comes from Methanoregula sp., assembly GCF_002835825.1. Lineage (GTDB taxonomy): Archaea > Halobacteriota > Methanomicrobia > Methanomicrobiales > Methanospirillaceae > Methanoregula. Next base: position 183 of record NZ_PIZH01000529.1, read on the forward strand.
CAAAGCGGAAGCCGTGAAACGGAGGTATAACCATGATTGAAGACTGGATTGTGACTATCTGCGGCGTCATCGTAATCGTGGCTGTCATCGCGGTTGCGATGCTGAAGCTCCGCAGTGCTGAACGAAGGATGCATGAGAGCGCCCACAAGTTCAGGGTCTATGCCGACCTCCTCAACGCGATCACTGAGCTCAACCTTTCCGGTGGTGATCCGTACAAGATGGATGTTGCCAAGAAGAACCTTGCCCTGACGCTGAACCGGCTCAACCTTGTAGGGTGCACGGGGGTGCTCCGGAGCACAAACGACCTCCTGGATTTCTTGAACGAGTACAAGGACAAGGACTACGACACCCTCAGGCTCCATAACATCCTCAACCGGCTCGTCATCGAGGCACGCCGCGATATCAATCCCGAGCATGCAAAGAAAATCGAGGAGTCGCAGGTCAGGTTCCGGTTCTTTGCGCCGCCGAGGAACCGGGTGCAGCCACAACCGCCGGAGAAACAGGGATAGGACGTTTTCATCAGGGGTTCTGACGTACCTGTCGAAAGTCGAAGAACGCTGATGCGTTCTTCTCCACCTCGGGGTCTGATGACCCCTCGGAACTCGAAGTTGGAGAGGGTCATCAGAACCTCGACAACGAGAAGAAACCGATAGGTTTCTTCGAAGAACTGCTGCGCAGTTCTTCTCTTTCTCAAGGTCCTGATGGACCTCTCGGTTTTCGAAGATTTGCTCTGCAAATCTTCTCGTCTTCCTGGTTCTGATGAACCAGTCAGAGACACAAACTCTTTTTCCCCCGCGCTCCGACATTGGTATCACAGGAGAGGCGGTTGTTTCATTATGAAGAAGGAGATCGTTGTCGGGGTGACGGGTGCGAGCGGTGCTATCTATGCCCGGCGCCTGCTTGAGGTGCTCTGCAGGGATGCACAGGTCCATATCATTGTGTCGGATGTTGCAGCGAAGATTGCGGCTCATGAGGGCGTATTGCTTGAGGGATTCCCTGCAACCTATCATGCAAACGACAAACTCTTCGCCTCCATCGCAAGCGGCTCGCACAAATACGACGGGATGGTCATCATCCCCTGCAGCTCCAAGACGCTCTCTGCTGTTGCCAACGGGTACACGGACAACCTGATCACCCGCACCGCCGATGTCTGCCTCAAGGAGGGACGGAAGTGCATCCTTGTCACCCGCGAGATGCCGCTCTCAAAAATCCATCTGAAGAATATGCTGGCTGCCGAGG
>NZ_PIZH01000530.1 GCF_002835825.1 Methanoregula sp.
TGTATGAGGGACAGCGTTCCGCACATCCCAGCGATAAACCCGCCTACGTCCCGCCCCTTCGTTAAGATCGGCGAGCCGCAGGAAACGGGGCGGGACGTAGGCGGGTTTATCGCTGGGCTGTGCGGAACGGGCGGGTGTGTTGGTCATGGGAACGATACCTCGTATGATTGATTTTTTGCCGGTAATGGATAATATGCGTTGCGGTTTTATATTGGGGGGATTTTCCGGAATGGGGGGATATTTTCTGGATGCGAAGAAACCGGGCGGTTCTGCGGAGGTCCTGTTGGAGGCGTTACGGGGAAATTCGTCGCAGGTACTGCCCGGTCTCTTTCTCGCACGTGCCGGACCGGCTGTGTTGCAAACAACTACGGCTATGGCGGGAAACTGGTCTCGCCGCCGTGGCTCTGCGATGAGGCGGCCCGGCGGGGCGTGTTCCCGGAGAGCCGGATGAAGAAGCAAACGGGGAACTGACCGGTTCTGCCACAATGCCTTTGTAGAGAAACAGCGATTATGGTATAAGGTAATTCTATGGGGACCGAGGCAGTATCCATCAATACCGTCCTTGAATATGTGGATAAACTCGATATCGAAGACCAGCAGTACCTCCAGGAGATTATTTACCGCAGGCTTCTCGATGCAAAACGCACGGCCATTGTCCGCCGGGCAAAACAGGCAAAGGCAAACGTGCGGAAACACGTAATTCGCAGCGGGACAGCAAAAGATCTTCTGGCGGATCTGAATGGTTGAACTCATCTGGGATGAACATTTCAAGAAACTCTATACGAAGTGGGTCCGCCAGCACCCGGAGCTGAAGGCACTGTTTGCGAAGAAAATCGTGCAATTTGCCGAGGATCCCTTTCATCCATCACTCAAGACACATTCCTTAAGCGGTGTTCTGAAAGGACTCTGGTCGTTCAGGATCACCTATGAACACCGTCTCGTGTTTGATTTTCTTGATAAACACCGGACGAAGGTTCTCCTGATTGATATCGGATCGCACAAAGAAGTCTATTGAATTCAATCCTGCCGGACCGGCCCGGGTTGCGAACAACTACGGCTATGGCGGGAAGCGGGTCTAGCCGCCGTGGTTATGCGACGAGGCTGCCCGGCGGGGCGTGTTCCCGGAGAGCCGGATGAGGACCGGAACAGGATAGTTACATCCGGTTGTATTCCCTGTCAGTTAATGCGAGATGGGAACGGAGAAAAAAGGAGTTGTTTGCCGCGGGATCGTTTACCTGTGGCAAAATAAAAAAAATTCAGTATCGTATTTTCGAACTTTTGTGAATATTGTCCGGAAATCTTATGTTACTGTGCTTCCGGCACCATTGCACGATCCAACGGCAGTTGAGCCAGAGCTTTGGCAGCCATCATCTGCAGATACACCACTGTTAGAGCAAACACAAGCACCAGAGGTACTGC
>NZ_PIZH01000531.1 GCF_002835825.1 Methanoregula sp.
CTTCATGGGGGGCTGCCCGTACCGCATTGGTTTGCGAATCGGGTATGGCGATGTTGTTGCACTGATCGGTGTCGCTGCAATGGTAATCGGCGTTGTTGTCGGCATTAAGATCGCCACATCCCTTTCGGAGCGTGAGGCGTAACCATGGCACTTGCAGGATTATTATCAAAGGACGCGGCGGTCATCGCCGTCCCCGTTGTGACCCTGATCCTCGGGATTCTCATCGGCTGGCTCGGGCAGCGGAGCGGGTTCTGCTCGATCGGAGGATTCCGCGACTTCATTATGTTCCGGCACACCCGGCTCCTCTCCGGTTTCCTGGCACTGATTGTCGGTGCGTTCGTCGGATTTCTCGCCTTCAAGATCCTCTTTCCCGCTGCATTTGAAGGATTCTTCTGGCTGCTGGGCAAAGGGCTAGCACCCGTGCCCGGGGCTCCGGCCGGTCTCGCTGATGCCGGGTATATCCTCCTTGCCCTCATCGGGGGAATCGCAGTCGGGCTGATCGGCGTCCTGCTCGGGGGCTGCCCGCTCCGCCAGCTGGTCATGACTGCCGAGGGGAATATAAAATCACTCTGTTTCGTCATTGGCATGTGTATCGGATCGGTTGTCTTTACACTCTGGGTCTCCGGATGGGTTGTTATGCTCCTGAAATCGATGGGACTTGGTGCATGAACAGGAGTTGGTGAGAGACATGGCAACAAAAAACCTTGACATAACCGGAAAAGTCTGCCCGTACTGCCTCCTTGCAGTCCAGAAAGCAGCGTCAGAACTATCATCAGGAGACGAACTTATCGTGACGTGCGACCACCCGCCGGCAGCAACCAGCACCATCCCGCAGTATGCAGAGGACAACAACCTGAACTGCGATGCAAAGAAGACCGCACCAGGCCTCTGGGAGATCCGGTTATCGAAATAATGAGTGAAAGGACTGGTATGTTGTAGTACTCCCCACAAAAATCAACCAGCAGGAGAACCATGAGTGCACATTTTTTTCTTTTCGAAGAGTACCTTAATCCTGAACGGCTTGGCTGGATTGAGGAATGCTTAAAATTCTTTTTCGTACGGCTCCACCCGGAGAACCTGCTCCACTCAAAAAAAGAGACTGCTGCGGTTTTCACAATATTCCTGACCGGAGATTCGGTATACAGCCTCCAGACTCCGGAAACCCTTCAGATATGGGAGGTCATCCTCTCCATGCCCGCGGTCAGGGTTGTCTGTGACAGCCAGGAACTTTCCCTCCGTGGCATCTCAGCCGAGCGCCTCCGTATGAAGAACCCGGACCATGTCATCATCCACAATAGCCTTGCGCTCAATGGCCAGCCATCGTTCTGGAAGGATGTAATTAAACTCGGCCGTCAGCACGAACAGCCCGTTCCCAGCATGGACGGATACCTCAGCTGTATATCCCCGTACATGCCCCGA
>NZ_PIZH01000532.1 GCF_002835825.1 Methanoregula sp.
AGGTGCGTTCGCGGTTGCGATGAATGTAAACGAGGGGACGATCACCTCATCCCCTTTTCCAATCCCGTACGCCGCAAGGGCTGCATGGAGTGCCGAAGTTCCGGAATTGAAGGTGAGACAGTACCTGCTTCCCACAAATTCCGCAATTCCCCGTTCAAATTCCGCAATCGCAGGACCGCCCGCCCAGCTTGAGCCGGATCGGATGGTCTTTTCTATGAGCCGTATGTCATCCTCATCCCAGTACATCCGGAACAGGGGAATTTTCCAGCTCATTTTGATTCAGCCTCGTTTGCCATCAACTGAAGCTCCTCCGCAGTGAGATCCCTGACTACCCGGGTCGGAACACCATAGGCCAGGACATTGTCGGGGATGTCCTTGGTAACAAAACTAAATGCCCCGATAATGGAGTTTTCTCCGATCGTAACTCCGGGCATAACTACTGAATGGGTTCCAATCCTGCAGTTTTTTTTAAGGTGGATCTTCCCGCCCTTGTTATCGATTGTGGACAGGGAATACAGGGAGCAGTGAGAACCGATCTGAACAAAATTTTCAATGACTACCCCGTTCTTTGCATTGATGTATGAGAACGCACCGATATCGGTTTTGCGGCCGAGAGTAAGGTTATCTTTATTCAGGACGATCCAGAAATATTTCGTGGGAATCCCGTCTTCAATTACAGGATATTCCCAGTCTGAGAACCGGGAGGGCATTACTAAATAATTTCCCTTACCAGCATAAAGGCTTCTGCATATTTTACGCCGATCTCCGAACCCCGCTTTGTTGCGAGGGCCGCGATGAGTTCGGCGGATCTCGGGTGGGGCGGGAGCCGGAGTTCTGTCTCAAAGAGCTTCATTGCATCCAGTTTCATCTCCCGATAGTCGGTAATATCAAAATACACTCCCGGAAGGAACCGGGCAAGGGTCCTGCCCCATTCAGTCTCTGAGAGTGTCTCGTACGACAGGATTTTTTTCACCGGGCTGCTGAGCGGACGGGTAGCTACAAGAGCTGCCTCATGAACGATGCGGTGGTCCTTGTTCAGATCCCCATTATGGGGGATGAACACCAGGTCTGGCCGTACGTCACGGATGATCTCTGACAGGGCATCGTTGAGATCCTTTTGCGGGACCGTATCCAGTTTGACGGTCGGGAAACCCAGCGGGATCATACGGGAGATACCCAGTTTTTTATTAGATTGTTCGATCTCGATGTGCTTCTTCTGGATATAAGCCTCCGACCAGTCAGGAGGATAGGGTTTTGTCACTATACACAGCGCGACGTTATTGCCTTCTTGTGCAAGCCGGTAAATCGTGCCCCCGCAACCAAGCACTTCATCGTCCGGATGGGGAGCAATTACTAGAACGTTCATAGTTTCTCCGTCAGTAGGTTATTTTCTTCTTGAGCAAGGCAGGGGAAAGA
>NZ_PIZH01000533.1 GCF_002835825.1 Methanoregula sp.
CACCCGTTGTGGCGATCCGCTCCTGCTCACGGCATAGTCCGGCTGCATCATCGGACTGCCGGAATATACGGTTGTTTCCACAAGAATGTCCGGTTGTGCACCACCCTGTACGGTAAGCTCCCCGGCACCAAGGATAATCCGGACATCTCCGGATGATGCCCCTTCAAGCGGGAACGAACTGGTGTTGGCTGACGTGAAGGCCATCCTGTTGAAGGGAGATGCAACCGGTTCCGGGCCGGGTGACAACCCGCCCGAGAGCGCGAAGATCGCAAACCCGAACGCATACGAGACGATCGTGATGGCGATAAGCCAGAGGATAACCCGGGTCATCGTCAGGCCGGAGAGGCTGGCTGCACAAACGGCAAGGATATCTTTGTCACCGGATCTTTCGGGTTTCATGGTTCACTCTCCGTTTCCGTGATAACCCTTATGTTCCACTTGAGGTACTGGATGCAGATGCGATAGAAGAACCGGCCCAGGTAGTAGGTCCAGATAATGACGAGCAGCCCGGTCGTTGTCATACCGATCGAGATGAACACCCCGGCAAGGGGGGAATACCAGACAGAGAAGGCAGAAAGCCCTGCCAACTGGAGGAGGGACCAGATGATCCCGGTGATCCCTGCAAAGGTTGTCATCACCCCGACCATGAAGACAATGAAGAGCATCAGGACGAGGAGGAGGAACGGGACCAGCACGACGACGAGGTTAAAAAGCCCGAGTCCGAGCGTTGCCAGCACCGCGTGGAGGATGTTTTTGCATGAACGGTTGCTCTCGGCCTTCCTGACAAGATGCAGGGCACGGATCTCCCGCGCGATATCATCCGGCGAGCCGAGTGAGCGCCAGAGCTCCTCATCGGTCCGCCCGCTCTCCTTTCCCATCCGGAAGTGCTCGGCGTAATCGGAGACTATGTCGTCGAGCTCGTCCTCGCCAAGGGTGCCTTCGAGCCGGCTTGTGAGGACCCGGATATATTCCTGTTCATTCTGGATCATCGTTCTTCTTCTCCAGGAGTGCGCTGACCGATGCAGCGAACTGCATCCATTCTTCCCGCTGTGCATGCTCCTCGTTCCTCCCTCGCTCGGTGAGCCGGTAGTACTTCCGTGGCGGACCGCCCGGGGACTCCTGGAGGTACGTGGTGACATGTCCTTCGTCTTTGAGGCGGTGGAGGAGGGGGTAGATGGTGCCTTCCGAGATATTGATCCGTTTGGAGATCTCGGCAACGAGTTCGTACCCGTAACAGTCCTTATAGGCCAGAACAGAGAGGACGCAGATCTCAAGCACGCCTTTTTTCAGCTGGATGTTCATTCTGACTCCCTGGTCGGATGCAATGCCCCGCCCCCGGCAGCAGAGGGTAGAGGGTTCTTCGTGCCGGCTGCCGGGGATTCCGGGTAAACGCGTGTTAATTGCTTAACACAGTAT
>NZ_PIZH01000534.1 GCF_002835825.1 Methanoregula sp.
GACTTCCGGCAGCATGGATAACGGACGGGCGATGGAGATTAAAAGAAGGCAGGGCGGAGGACAATGACCAGGATAGCCATTATTGATTATGGTGTCGGCAACCTGCGGAGTGTCATGCGGGGGCTGGAGAAGGCCGGGGCATCTGTCCTTGTAACCTGCAATCCGGAGGAGATCGCGGCTGCGGATGGCCTCGTCCTTCCGGGCGTCGGGGCGTTCCGCGAGGCAATGGAGAAACTCGGAACCCTTCAGAACGTAGTTGTCTCCTCCTCGCGGGAAGTTCCGCTGCTGGGGATCTGCCTTGGTATGCAGATGCTCCTTGAGACCAGTGAGGAGCACGGATTCCACAAAGGGCTCGGGCTCATTCCGGGCAATGTGAGGCGCTTCCCGAAGACGGCAGGATTCAAGGTTCCCCACATGGGCTGGAATACTCTTGCGCTGGAGAAACCGGACAACCCACTCCTTACCGGGATCCGGCCGGACGAGAGCGTCTACTTCGTCCATTCTTACTACGCGGACACAACTCCCGAGTACACCCTGACAACGACAGGGTACATCTGCCCGTTTGCATCGGCCGTCTTCCGGGAAAATGTGTATGGCGTCCAGTTCCATCCCGAGAAGAGCGGAGCTGCAGGCTTAAGGATGCTTGAGAATTTCACCGGACTGGTCTGAACCGCGATTGTGGGGAGGTTAGCCCCGGGCACCTGGCTCATACAGATAAGCATTTAACGCCACACAAAAGATCCTGTAGGCATGAAAAGGATCCTTCTCATCGCACTTTTCCTTCTGGCGATAGTGGGCCCGGTCTCCGCGTACGGGCTCTATCTCAAGTGCAGTGAAGAGGTCGCGGCGGGGGCCTCCCTCAAGTGCAGCATAGACAGCGATTTCCCGCCCGGGACAACCTTCAACCTTGTCCTGTACCAGTCCGGGTACACCACGACCCAGATCCGGAAACAGTCAGTCACCATCCAGTCCGACCAGAGGACGCAGTACGTGATTGTCGATACGACCGGCCTGCCGGGCGGCACGTACAAAGCCGAGATGCAGTATACTGGTTCCGATGAAGCACGGCTCCGGTCCGATTCAACGACCATGCAGCTGATCAAGGTCATCGACCGGTCAGACGAGATCGAGATCACCTCGCCCGTGACGCAGGACTTAAAAGACGCGCTCCGGATCGAGGGCGAACTGAAGAACGGCGGCAGTTCCGGGATCCAGATCGAGGTCAATGGCCCTGACGGGCGGATCTACGGTCCCCAGTGGATCCAGACAAAGAACAATATCAAGAACAGTGCCGGGATCTTCACCCAGAAAGTAGCGGTGACAAGCGGCGGCGATTATACGGTCGAGTTCTCAGATTCCAAGGGATATGTGGGGAGCAAATCCTTCACCGTTGTTGCCCCGACTGTTGCAACTA
>NZ_PIZH01000535.1 GCF_002835825.1 Methanoregula sp.
TATGCTGGTTTGCGCCAATTGGACCGGCTTCAGGCCAGTATGTCCCGGGCTGGGTCTTCCCGATTATTTTCATGGCACTCATCACAGTCGTACCAGCCATCTTTATGATGCCAAAGATTGAGCAAAGGCAACGGATTTTGATCGTGTTCTGTATTTCTTGGATATCGGGTATGACCGTGGCACTGGCTGCTCTCGTGTCCGGTGGAGCGGTTTTCCATCAGCCGGATTCTATCCCCCAGTCGCTGGTATCGATCCTCATGAGCTGCATTATCGGAACGGGAATTGCAGCATTGCTTTACACAGTCGTTGTTTCCAAAAGGAGGCCCGCGGATTCTTAACGATCTCTTCACCACCCGCTATGCCTGCCACATTATCGCCCGGAATGGGGACTCGCACAAGGAAGAGATTACTACACCCGGAGTTTTATTGTGAAAATCTACATGGATGTCTGTTGCCTCTGCAGACCGTATGATGATCAACAGGTTCCTCGAATCCGGTACGAGAGCGAAGCGATCATCGCCATCCTGGACCGGTGTTCACGCGACTGGGAGCTTGTCGGGAGCTCGGCGATCACGTACGAGATTGCAAAAATTTTGGATCATCAGAAGAAACATTATATTTCATCGTTTGCAGCAAAAACAAAAATGAACGTCCTTGTTGACAGGAACATCAGAGAACGGGCAGAGGTCTTCATGGGCTGGGGCATAAAAGCAGTCGATGCCCTGCATGTGGCCTGCGCAGAAAAGTCGGAAGCGACAGTATTTCTTACAACAGATGACGGGTTAAAAAATATTATGAGCCACCACAACGATACGATGTCTATACGAATCGTTAATCCTGCTGCATGGTACGAGGAGGTGACGGGAAATGAAAGCGAAGACATTGCATGAGATCCACGATGAAGGCATGAATGCACTCCGGGAAAGGCTCGGCCCCGTCGATATGATCCGGTTCATCCAGATGTTTGATTCGGGAAAAGGCGATTATACAAAAGAACGCAGGCAATGGCTCAGTAATGATCTCGATGAGATCTGCAAAGAAATTCAGGAGATGCAGAAGAAGCTGGAATGAGTCCGGATCATTGCAGTTTCTGTAAAGGAAAACTCCGCGAGGGAACAACGGAATTTATGGCGCATGCCGCGGACGAAGTTATCGTGATCAAGGATGTACCCGCATATGTCTGTGAGCAGTGCGGCGAGGCATATTACACACAGGAAACCTCCCGTAAGATTGACGGGATTATGCGGGATGCCCACCAGAAGAAACTCAGCATGCGCCCGCTCCCTGCCGGCGAAGTGTCACTGAAGGGATAATTTTTTTATCGATTGTTTGGGGGGGTCTCTTGCATACCCCCCTCCACTTTTTTTCTAAATCGATCACACCCCCCACCCACCATAGGGGGGAGGTCTGCGG
>NZ_PIZH01000536.1 GCF_002835825.1 Methanoregula sp.
CCCCTCCTTCTTACAGTTCCAGGTGGGCGACGGGGTTCCCCCCTTCGATATGCGAGTCAAGGATCTCGGTGACGTCGGCAACTGTGACCGACCCGTACCAGACATTGTCCGGGTACACCACGACCACCGGCCCTTTCTCGCAGATACCGAAGCATCCGGTATTGGAGAGGAAAACCTCTCCCCCGATACCGCGTTCCTCGATCTCTTCCATGAACTTCGCCATGACTGCGACACCTTCCTTGGTGTGGCAGAAGCCTTTCTGCTGCCCGTTCGGGCGCGAGCTGGTACAGATGAATATGTGGTATTTCGGTTTTTGCATTTCAGGCACCTTCCGGTATTTCTGCGTGCATCATCTCCGCCTTCCTGAGCTGGCGGTATGTGGAATACTTAGTCTCCTGCAACCGGTCGGTGAGCCGGTCAAGGAGCGCGAGTGTCCCCGCGTACCCTACCGAGAGGATGCGCTGGCCCCCGAGACGGTCGTGGACCGGGAAGCCCATCCTGATGACGGGTATCCCGTGGCGCTCGGTCAGGAACCTCCCGCCCGAGTGGCCGATTGCGATTGTGGCGCCGGCCGCGAGAGCTTCGCGCTCGATCGCAGAGAAGTCCGTTCCCTCAAGGAAGACCGGTTCTTCGTCCAGTGTTGCTATGAACGGTTCGAGCGCGGTCGCAAGACGGCTGTCGGCCGAGCCGGTTGCGATGACGGACGGGATCGCCCCGACTTCAAGCGCGAACCGGACCTGCGCATTCACGAGTTCCGGTTCACCATAGATAACCGGCCTGCCCTCTGCGCAGATCTTGTGGGCATCGGCCATGGCATCAAGGAGCCAGCCTCGTTCCCGGGCAAGTTCTTCCGGCACGCTGCGGTCGGTGATCTTTTTCAGGATCTCCATGAACCGGTCCATGGATCCGATCCCCACCGGCAGCGGGAGCACAACGAGCGGGACCCCGTATTCCTGCAGGAGCCAGAGGCCGGGGGAGAGATTGTCCGGACAGGTCTCACCGAACTGGATCGTCAGCGGGGCGCCGGGCATGGCCGCGATCTCGTCCGGGGTTGTCCCGCCTTCGGGGATCTTCTGGTACGTTCCCCCGTACGGGCGGTCCAGCGTGAGCGAGTAGTCCGGGAGGAGGACGTATTCAAGCCCCATGAGCCCGAGGATTCGTTTGAGTTCCCGGATATCCGCGGGGCTGATATGCGGCACGATGACGTTGATCTTCCGGTGGGGCTCCGTGGGCCGGGCATAGTACGCGACAATTGCCTTTGTCGCTGCCCAGTACCCCTCGGTGTGGCTCCCGCCGTAACTCGGTGTGGGGACCGGGATGATGTCAAGGCCTTTTGTGTCCCGCTCCCTGGCATAATCATGGAGGATTCGTTCGAGATCCTCGCCCATGGTCTCGGCAAGGCAGGTAGAGAGC
>NZ_PIZH01000537.1 GCF_002835825.1 Methanoregula sp.
GAGCTTTCGGTCAGGCGCTCCAAAGTCGACACGCGGATCAAGGAGATCGAGCAGAAGATCGCCGAGATCAGGCCGTTTTTAGATGTACCGGTTGACCTGAACCTGTATCACGGTTACAAGAGGTTCACCACGATTGCCGGTTACATCTCCCGCGACGTATCCTTCTGTGTGCCCTGCGAGTACCACCTCGCAAAGGGCAAGGACAAAAGCTTCCTTGTTGTCGTGTTCCCGACCGAATCAAAGGGTGAGGTCGAACGCTCCCTTGCCGAGGCTGTGTTCCAGTCCGTCCCGGTCCCGGACGAGACCGGCTCGGCAATGAGTCGGATCGAAGTATACCAGGCCGAGATTGCGGCGCTCCGCGAGGAACTTTCCGGGATTACTGCAAGGCTCGGGGCCGTGCGACAGAAGCACGCCTCGTTTCTTGTTGCTTGTGAAGAGCTCCTCAAAGCCGAGGTCGACCAGACCGAAGCGCCCCTGCGGTTTGCGACAACGAACCAGACGTTTGTTGCGGAGGGCTGGGTCCCGACTTCGAAGCTCAGGGGTGTTATGGATGCCCTTGTCCATGTGACGGAAGGCAAGATCTATATCACGGAGTTGCCCACGGACCCCGAACACGATTCGGTTCCGGTGGAGTATAAAAACCCGGATTTTGCAAAACCCACCCAGATCTTAATGGACGTTTATTCCCGGCCGCGATACACCGAGCTTGACCCTACGCTGATGATCTCGATCGTCTTCCCGTTATTCTTCGGGCTGATTGTCGGGGATGTTGCGTACGGCCTTGCCTTCATCGCGATGGCGCTGGGCCTGCGAAGGTTCCTGAAAGGCGAAAGCGGCCGGATGCTCCTTACTGTTCTCAGGAACGCAGGCATCTCGACGATATTCTTTGGTCTCGCTTTCAGTGAATTCTTCGGGTTCGGGATACCCGGGCTGAACCCGATTCTGTTCAACCGGCACCTGGGCGATCATGGACATGCACCGGACATCCCCGAACTGATGGTATTGTCCATCTGGATCGGTCTCGCTCACCTGACCCTTGGCCGTATCCTCGGCATGTACAACCATGCAACCCAGGATCATGGCCACCACCGTACGCTCGCCATCATGGCCAACTTCGGCTGGATCGCCGTGTTGTGGGGGATTCTTATTGCGATCTGGTCAACCGTTGTGATGCCGCTGATGCCCGATCTTACCGGACTTCCGGGCACCGTGTCGATCCTGAATATCGGGCACATTATCGGAGGAGCGCTGCTCCTTGCAGGTATCGTCTTCATTGCACGGGAGAACTTCCTTGAAGTGATCGAACTGCCCACGATTCTCTCCCACGTGCTCTCGTACGCCCGTCTGATTGCGGTCGGACTTTCGTCGGTCGCAATTGCGCTTGTCGGCAACTACATGACCCTTGATATGT
>NZ_PIZH01000538.1 GCF_002835825.1 Methanoregula sp.
CATGACTGTACGACACGACACAAACCACGGCACAGCCATTACTCAACAGAGGTCCAAGAACAAACGGAGAGCAACCAGCCCGCGCCTGTCACCGGTCTGTACCACAAGGGCAGCTCCCGCCGTATCGCCCTCATCGTAGGGCTCTCGATCCTCCTGATTGCCACTGCAGTATTCTCCGCAGGGATCGGAACTGTCTCCATCACCCCGCAGGATACCATCCTTGCCATCGGCCATTCTTGTGCAGTATCTATCCAGAACTTCCTGCACACGTACCTCCCATCGGTAGCAGCATGGTATGACTCAGTCCCGTTCACGATCCCGGCACCCTCAAACCCGCAGGCTGAACTGATCGTTGTCGGTTTCAGGCTTCCACGGATCTTCCTTGCGATCCTGACCGGGATCAGCCTCGCGGTAGCCGGAGCGGTCATGCAGGGACTTCTCCGGAACCCGCTCGTGAGCCCGTTCACGCTCGGGCTCTCATCCGCAGCATCATTCGGCGCTGCGCTGGCAATCGTTATCGGCCCGGGAGTTCTCGTCTCCTACTTCCTGATGAGTTACGACATGTGGATCGTTGTCTTCGCCTTTGTCTTTGGCTGGTTGTCCATGCTCCTCGTGTACTGGATCTCGCGGTCCCGGGGCACGACGCAGTCAACCCTGATCCTTGCAGGAGTAGTTATCGGCTACCTCTTCACGGCGGGGGTGATGGCGCTCAAGTACATTACCAACAACGAGAAACTCCGCGAACTCATGGTCTGGCTCATGGGAGGGATGTGGGGGGCGAGCTGGAGCGCGGTCCTGCTCCTTATCCCACTTGTCATCATCTGTTTCTTCCTGCTCGAACGGAAGGCATGGGACTTAAATGCCCTGTCCGCAGGAGACGATGTGGCAAAGAACCTTGGCATCAATGTCGAGCGACTCCGCCTTTCAGGCCTCATGATCTCGACCTTTGCCGCGTCCTGCTGCCTCGCCTTCACCGGCATCATCGGGTTCATTGGCCTCATGGGGCCGCACATCTGCCGGATGATCATCGGCAGCGACCACCGGTACCTCATCCCCTGCGCCGGCCTGATGGGGGCGGCAATCCTGCTTCTCTCCGATACCGTTGCACGGACTATCATGAGCCCGGTCGAGATTCCGGTCGGGATCATTATGTACGCAATTGGGGGTGTGTTCTTCCTGTTCCTGATCATGCGGGCGAAAGGCAGGGGACTGTATTAGGGGGTGCTGGATGGAAGTCGTCATTGAAAGCGGCAGTAAGGAGTATAGCGGGAAACGGGTACTCGATGCAATCTCCGTCTCCCTGTGGAAATCCGAGATTGTCGCCCTTGTCGGCCCGAGCGGCTCCGGCAAGTCGACCCTCATCAAGACCATAGCCGGCGCCCACAATCACACCACCGGGGTGATCAGCA
>NZ_PIZH01000539.1 GCF_002835825.1 Methanoregula sp.
CCCAGACTATACCTGGCCCTGTTGCTCTCAACGACGACCATCGGCGCCGCCATGCAGGCAACGGTCGCCCACGCGGCAGTCATGTAATCTGCTTTGTTGTCAACGTTTGCGCCCACGAGCACAGTGGGCATGACGCTCATTTACGGCATCGGGCCGAGAGTAACTTTCTCCATGGCAAATCCGGAGAACAGGTTGGCCCGAAAGGGGTTAAAACCCTGCGATGTTCCAGAAAAATCTGCTCTGGACAAACGGGCATGAACCGGAAGGGTTCACACCCAGTCGATGAAAATCACCCCTATACCGATGAAATATGATGGCTCCCCGCCGCGCCTATGCAGACCGCCACATTCCCGGAAGGGGGGACAAATTTTCCCGGCGGCCATGATCGTGAAATCCGATATAATCGATTGGTCTGGCGCCAGGAGATCAACAATCTATATTAATACCCTGTTGCACATACCGGGATGCTGATATATCATGACCACGGTGCAGAGCCCCGGAACCGGAATTGCTTCACGAACCGCAGAGCCACGACAACTCCGCAGGATGAAGGAAAGTACCGGCATCCTTTCGGCAAACGGGGAATGCACCGGAATGCTGCGGAATGCCACCGGCCCCGACGGACACCACGAGCTGGTCCTCCTCGAGGAGTTTTTGACCCGCCACATCCGGCAGGACGGCCTGCGAAGCGTCCAGTGCATGCTCCTCTGGACCGAGTGGGTCCGGACCTGTGCACGGCAGACCCGCAGGTTCCCGAGGATCGTCCTTGAGGCAGCATTCAGGCAGGCGGTGAGCGAGCGGATCGGCTGCGATATCGCCCACGATGACGCCCGGGGCGCCATCTGGCCCGGCATCCGGTTCGTGCCATAATCTTCCGGCACGGCATACGGAGATCGCCTCCGCCCAGGCGTTTTTACCCTGCCGCGTCCCGCTGCAGGTACGCGTATGTGCCCGGCCGGTCGAGCGGGTGGTTCATGATATACCGGTACACGGCCGCAGTTCGATCCCGTTGTGCCTCCATGGCCCGGTACTCCGTGCTGTCCTCCTCCCCGGCAGGGATGGCATCGAGCCGGGCAGTCAGCGCCGCTTCCTCTGCCTTTACCCTCACCATGGTCTCATTGATGTACGCCGTCATGCCCCCGCTCCCATACACCCGTGTGCCGTTGCTGACCGGGATGACCATGGGATCAGAGTTGAGAGGTTTCTTTGTCATGATCGAGAACGTGGGGATACCCGTATAGGCCGGCGTCATGGGTTCGAGGTAGGTATACCCCGTTGCCTTGTACGGGAACGCGTCCGAACCGATGCCCATTGCCATGTGGCTCTCCGGGCCGAACTTGAGGAGCGAGACGGAGTATCCTTCGCGGGCAAGGAGGCCGGAAAGGAGCAGCGCCTTGTCGTC
>NZ_PIZH01000540.1 GCF_002835825.1 Methanoregula sp.
GTATAATATGACAAAGTTCCGGACGTTACGGATATACCCGGATGGAAATAACCTGAAAAAATCGATGATGGTGGGAGAAATGAGAATGTGCCGTGAAAGAGCGCGGGCACACCTGCGAGGAATTCCATGACAGACAGCCCGGATAGGAAAGGTGAATTGGTGAAATCAGTTTCCCCCGCCGTAAAACTTGCGATTCAGATTGCGGCATTCGAATCCCTGCAGGCTGGGTCGGAGTTCATTGAAAAGGAACATCTCCTGATAGGAATCCTGAAGCTCCGGGTGGCGGGGGCGGTCGATGCAATCAGGAACAACCGGCATCTCATGAAGGATATCATGGAAGAGAAAAAAGCGATTGATTTCCCCCTGCAGAATGCCGGGATACGCCCTGATATGTTCTATCGCTGCATCCGTCTGCAGTTCGGAAAGCGGGTTTTTGTCCATAAGACAAAGGTGTTGCACCGGAGTACTGAATGCAAACGCTGTTTCGGGCGGGCGGGCCAGCTTGCGCATGACAAGGAAATTACCTGTGTTCACCTTTTCATCGCGATCATGGAAAACCCGGGAGAGATTATTGCCGATTGTATAAAACGCATGGTATCCGGACAGAAACCGGTTGGCGATCCGGAGCTTCCGCTTTCGATGCAGGTGTCGCAATCCGTGAAGGCCTACGAGAAAGCACTGAAAGAAAAGGAAACCCTGTCGCAGGTTATCGAACACAGCCGGAAGGACCTTTTCGGAAAAGACCGCGATTCGCCGGTATACCGGAACATGAGAGGCGATCTCAGGAAAAAGACCTGCCTGCTTGCCCGGATGTGTATCAATACCGGGGACATTGCAGGACTTATCGCTTCGCTGAAGGAACTGGTGTCGGAATCAGGGACCTACGATCAGGGGATTGGACGGATGATATCGCAGCTCGAGTTCATGCAGCGTGAAGAAATCGGGATCAGCGAAGCAACCCGGAAGAAAGTCTTCGATATGCTGGATGCATTCGAAGCTCAGGCCAAGTAGAGGTCAGGTGGGACCATGCATCAGGAACCGGAAGGGGATGACGTGACGGAATTATCCCCGGGTGCGATCCTTGCCTGGGAGATTGCCGCTGTCGAGGCAGGACATTCCGGCGCTGAATTCATCGAAAAGGAACATTTCCTCATCGGGCTTTGCAGTATCGGGAAACTGGTCAGCAGAAAAACCGGAAATCCGCATGATGACAGGATCGAAAATATTGCCCGGGAAGGGATGGAGATCGACCAGCTCCTCCAGATAACCGGCCAGGATGCAACCGTGATCCGGAGGCTCATGCGGATTGAACTGGGAACGGGATCTTCCAGTCCAACGTCCCGTATCATTCACCGGAGCCCGGAATGTAAAAAATATTTTTCCCGGGCAGCTTGGCATGCA
>NZ_PIZH01000541.1 GCF_002835825.1 Methanoregula sp.
GTATTCAATCATTCTACCGTCACGCTCTTTGCAAGATTTCGTGGTTTGTCGACATCGCACCCCAGCGAGACAGCGGTATGATAGGCAATGAGCTGAAGGACCACAAGAGAGGTCAGAAGCTGGACGAAAAGGTGTGTTTTCGGCACCCCGATGAAGATATCGACAATATCCTGTAGTTCGGAATCGGTTTCGCATCCGATGGCAATGACCGGTGCACCACGGGCTTTCATCTCCTTGATATTGGAGACCATAACTCCGTATGTCTCACCGGGCATACATATGGCAATAACCGGTGTTTCTTGAGAGAGGAGTGCAAACGGACCGTGCTTCAGTTCGCCGGCAGCATACCCCTCTGCATGGATGTAGGAGATCTCCTTCATTTTCAGCGCCCCCTCAAGGCCGATCGGATAAAAAGGCCCCCTCCCGACATAAAAGATACTCTTTGCCTTGTTGCATAACCGGACAGAAGCGCTCAAATCCATGAGGAGGATCTCTTCGATTGCCTTATGGGCCTCATGGAGTATTTCGTCGCATTTTTGCCCGCAGAGACAATTGATCACCTGCATGAGCACTGCCAGCTGGGCTACAAAGGATTTCGTTGCAGCAACGCTGATCTCGGGGCCTGCCTGCATGAAGATAGTTGTATCAGCGGTTCGGCTGATCGTGCTTCCGAGAACATTCGTTATCGCAAGGGTTCTGCAGTTTCGGGCTTTAGCCTGGCGCAGTGCGGTGAGTGTGTCGGCAGTCTCCCCGGACTGGGTTATGCCGATTACAAGGCCCTCAACCGGTGGGGGAAAATACCTGAATTCAGAAGAGTATTCCATCCGCACCGGGACGCCGCAGGAAGATTCGAGAAGGTACTTGAAGACCTGTCCGGCATGGAACGAGGATCCGCATGCCACAACCGTGACTGCCGTCGGGGCTCTCAAGCCTTTCTGCAGGCTCTCCGGGTCAAGAGAGCGGATAGTATTTAAGAACGCCAGGGGGTGTTCGTAGATCTCCTTGAGCATGAAATGGGCGTATCCCCCTTTCTTCACATCTTCAAGCGTCCAGTCAATTAGTTCGATGGGCCGGGAGACTGCAGTGCGATTATTGAATACCTCAACACTTGTCCGGGTAATCGATGCTACATCGCCATCTTCAAGGAACATTGCACGTTCTGTATGCTCAAGGACCGGGGTCATATCGGAAGCAGCAAAATTCTCACCATCGCCAATCCCGATAACAAGCGGACTTGCATTTCGTGCCGCCACCAGTTGCTCGATACCCTGTTTCATGACTAGGAGTGCATACGATCCGATCAGACGGGGAATAACACCCTGCACGGCCTTCACCAAATCGGGTTTTTTCAAATACTCCTCCTCAATAAGGTGAACAACAACCTCGGTATCAGTGTCTGAT
>NZ_PIZH01000542.1 GCF_002835825.1 Methanoregula sp.
TGAAGGAACATAGCACTGGCAACCGGAATCATTGCCGCGATGTGCCTGTACGGGAGCCGGCTGAGGCTGTGTGTGGGTTAGATGGGCGGTTGGGATTGATGTGGTCCGGAGAGGCTCATCACCAAGTGAGAGGCGAATATACTGTCTGCGCTGGACGGGAATTCCGCACTGGGTCTGTACAAGCAGTATGTGTAGCACGCAGCGAGACTTCCTTCGCAAGATCCGTTCGTGCAGCCGACAACTGTTCCACCTGAACAGCGACCTTTCCAAGTGCCCCCCGGCCTTTCTCGGAGATCCGCCGGATCTGGATATGTGCCGGGGTTCTCCGGTACTTGCGGGAGAACGTCGGGTGCCTTACCTGGTGCCATTCCACCACCCGTTCGGAGAGCAGGTTGATCACCTCGTCCATCTCGTCGAGCGTCCGGACCATCTGGAGCAGCTCGGTATCCTTTCCCGCATATTCCTCGCGTACACGCTGCTCTGCCCGGATAAAACAGATCTCGCGGAGCAGGGAGAGATAGCCGGCCCGGTCCGTACAGGTACCGCAGGCTATCGCATCTTCCCATTGGAGCGGGACAAAACCGTCCATGTTTGTCTGGAGCAAATCGAGGCGCTGCGCCAGGGCCACGGGATCGCCGCGAGCTGCCTGGCACCGGCCCTCTTCGGGTTCTCCAAACCAGTAGGACTGCATACCGGACAGTAAGGATGCGAGTGGCAATAAAGATCGTTAATTTCCTTACCTGAACAGAAGGTCAGGCCCACGTAATCCCAAACGACCACAACATGACCGGAATCATGATCGAACCCATGCAATAAACTGCCGGCAGGTTTATGAAACGCGGCACGAGCCCGACTGCCGTTGCGAGGATCAGCACGAGAAGACCGAACGGGCCGGTGAGGAGAATGCTCAGACCAATCACGAAGGCGATCACCACACGGTTGAGGAGCAGGTTGTCAATCCTGCCAATCCTGTGGGCTGAGCGGGAGAGCGATACGGTAATGAGGTAAGCGGCGCAGGCTGCGAGAACTCCCGCTGCCATCAGATCTCCCATGGCGGGCAGGGGCAGTTCGGAGGGGGCG
>NZ_PIZH01000543.1 GCF_002835825.1 Methanoregula sp.
GCCCTGCGGGCCGGACATGAATGAAATAATCGGCCGCTGGTATTTTGTGCTCATCATCATGGTCTTTGCCATTGTTTCGGCAACGATGCTCATTGGCACCGGTGGGTGGGGATCGTCGGCCATTGCCCTGCTGCTCATCACCGTTTTTGCCGGTGTGTTCTATACCTTTGGGCGGATGCACCTCTTTGGCGGCGCCGATGCCTGGGCGCTCATCTTCATTGCGTTCTGCGTGCCGCTCTTCCCGTTCACCCCGCTTCTTGGCAGCTCCCCCCTCGGGTTCCTTGCATTCACGGTTCTGATCAATGCCCTCATCCTCAACCTCGTTGCACCGGTCGGGATCTTCCTCATCAACGTGATCCGGGGCAACAGGGCACCCCTCATGTATCTCTTCTTCGGGTTCCCGGTAAAAGGTGAGGAAATCCAGAAGGAGTGGGGCTTTGTCATGGAGGATTTCGATGAGAAAGACGGCAGGGTCACAAGGAAATTCATCGGGTTCTTCGATTCCGTCAAACGGATGTACAATGCGGAAGGCCGGGTCTACACGAAGGACCTCCGCGAGCACCCGCAGGAATTTACCCGCGAACTTGCCCTATATAAGAAGGCCGGGACGGTCTGGATCTCCTATGCCGTCCCGTTCATCATCCCCATCACGGCAGGGTTCGTCACCGCGATCATCTTTGGCGACTTCCTCTTTGCCCTCATGAAGTTCATTACCGGAGGACAATAACATGCTTTCCCTGAAATTCGCCGACGGGCTGATCCCGGTCATCGTGCAGGATGCACAGAGCCGCGACGTCCTGATGATGGCCTATGCAAACAACGAGGCAGTCCGCCTCACGCAGGAGACCGGCTTTGCCCACTATTACAGCCGGAGCAGGAAAAAACTCTGGAAGAAAGGCGAAGAGAGCGGCCACTTCCAGAAGGTGCTCCGCATCCTTACCGACTGCGATGAGGACTGCCTCATCTACGAGGTTGAGCAGACCGGCGCGGCCTGCCACACCGGCTACCGGACCTGCTTCTTCCGCACGCTTGATGGCGAGGTTGTCGGGACAAAGGTCTTTGACCCCGAAAAAGTCTACAAGAAGCCCGGGCATTAGGATATCTCCCCGTTACCCGTTTTCTTTTTTCGTATTTTTTGCCGCACACCCATCCGGCGCAATGCTCATTAGTTTTGGAGAACAGAAACACAAACCTGTGACACAACCCCGCCAGAAGGATGGCTCCCGCTTCGGAAAGATCGTTACTGCAGCCACCATCATCCTTGCCATCCTTCTGGTGGTTGTCTTTTCCGTCCCGTTTTTTAAGGACTGGGTCTACCTGAAATTTTTCTTAATCTGCGGGCTCGCCTTTGCCAACCTCGGGATACTGTACCTGATCCGATGCTAAATTAGGGCCTG
>NZ_PIZH01000544.1 GCF_002835825.1 Methanoregula sp.
ACCGTACACATAGATCTTCTTTCCCGCGGCTTTCTCGGATCGTAACAGATCAGTCAGGAGGGCTTTGATCTCCCCCACGCGGATGCAGAACCGGCGGTAAGGCTCCATGGTCTCAAGCCGGAGGTCCCGCTCCCTTGCCCTGACCTTTTGAAGGGCTGCGGTATCGGGTTGGATGGAGGAGCCCGCATGGGTGACACAGACCCGGAAACTTCCCCCGTTGATGAAGTTGAAATCGATGCCGATTGCTTTCAGACCGTTCTTTTTAAGCATCCATTCGATCTGGAAAAAGGCGTAGTATTCGAGGTGCTCGTGGCAGATGGTGTCGAACGAGTTCATCTCAAGCATGGTGGGCAGGTAGCTCTGTTCGAGGATCCACCCGCCTTCAGGGTGCAGGATCTCGCTGATGTTCCGGACAAACGCCATCGGCTCTTCAAGGTCATAGAACATGGCAATGGAGGTGATGATCTTCGCATTCTCGCCCGGAAAGACTGCGGTGAAATTTTCGGCAGTGAAGAAATCGCTGACAAGGCGGATGTCAGCCGGGTAGTATTTTTGAAACTGTTCACCACCGGGATCGATACCGATCCTCCGTATGTCCGAACGGTGGTAACTCTTCAGGAGCGTGCCGTCGTTGCTCCCGATATCAAGGACAATGTCGCCGGCGTTCAGGCCGACCATGCCCTTTGCCAACTCCACGATCCCGGCAAGATGCTTGCTCATCGTTGTGTTGATGCCGGAACGGTATCCGTATTCTTTCCCGTACATTTCGCCGGGATCAACCGTGTGTTTGAGCTGAACGAGTCCGCAGGCTTTCGGATCCTTCTCGTTGTCGCATTTGACCAAGACAAGCGGCGCCAGAGGAGGATCGGGATCGTCTTTTTTCGGGAACCTCCCCGAAAGGGCCTGGGTACCAAGGTCGATGACGGTGATAAGCCGGGAGTTGCCACAGATCCGGCATGTCTGTTTTTCATGTATCTGCATTAGTACACCGAAATTCAGTTCTTATCTTACCTACCATTCGTTGTAGAGAGTAATAAACAATAACCAGTCCAGCGTAAAAAAACAGAGGTCTGGCGGAATTCCGGGCGACGGCAACGGCGGTATTACACAAGATATATCATTTTTCAAAAGGAACATACATGCCAGAATCTTCTCATGTTTCGGGGCAGGATTATTAGATCCATTCCTGAAAAAGGAGTGTTTTAGCAGGTGGCAGTGGTGGCAAAAAAGAAAGCGCTGATAACAGGGATCACCGGGCAGGACGGCTCATACCTTGCCGATTTCCTGCTGAGCAAAGGATACGAGGTGCACGGGATCATAAGGAGGTCTTCATCGTTCAACCGCGAGCGGCTCGAACACCTGTACGTGGACCCACGGGATCCCCACGCCCACCTC
>NZ_PIZH01000545.1 GCF_002835825.1 Methanoregula sp.
CTACAGCTATGGCATGAAAATCCGGCAGATCGTTACCATTCTGGCAATCCTCGCGATGGTTGCCCTCTGCGTACAGCCTGTGTATGCACAGGAAGAGAGCCCCCAGATCACAGACGAGGCAACACTCTTTTACAACAACGCACAGTTGCTGATCGATGGAGGAGATTACGCCCGGGCGCTCGATATGCTCGACAGGGTCCTAGCCTCCAACACCACGCTCCTTGGCATGGGCGACGGCCTGATGTACACCTACAAGGACCGGATTGCGCTGCTCACCGACCTTGGGAGGTATGACGAAGCGATTGCCGCTGCCGACCAGGCAACGGCACTTTATCCCCGTGAACCCGGCATCTGGAACAACAAAGGCTGGGCCTATTACCAGATGGGAAAATATAACGAGGCGGCCGATGCCTATGACCATGCCATACGGGTGAACGCCACCTACCTGAAAGCATACCTCAACAAGGGCGACGCCCTCATGAAGGCAGGAAAGCCCCGGGAAGCCGCCGATGCCTACAGAAAAGCCCTCGAGCTCGACCCGGGCAACACGCATGCCACCGGGGGCCTGAACGAGGTACAGGCAGCAGCAGGGCCGGATCTGCTCATTCCGTCCATCGTCATCCTTGTGATAATCGCAGGGGGGCTCATTTTCTGGTACATGAGCCGGAAACCCGCTGATGATATCGCTGCAGGAAAAGCAAAAGGAAAGAAATAACTTTTGGCAATTCCTCATTATGAGCCACCCATTTTAAACAATACCCCCCTCTTGCGCCACCAGTCCCCCAAGGGGGACGGGGCGCATTATGATTGGACGAAGTCGGTAACAGGGAATACGTCGTCATCGCAATACGGGGGATGCCACAGTGGCGGGGGAGAAGGTGGAACCGAAGCCCCCAAGAACGTCTGATGTTTGTCTCCAGGGTGGCCAAAAAAATTGAAACAAAAAATTACTGGTGGCTTAAATTAAGCAATCACCTAACTTTTTTTTATGTTTTTTCCGCGGTCAAGGCAAACGAGGCCGTGGTCCGGGCCAGCTGGGTCTTCTGTTCATCGTCCATCCTCACGCAGCTCTCCATGAACGCGACCCGGCGCCCTTTCCGGATAACCTTCGCCTCTGCGATGACGGCACCTTCCCGGACGCCCCTGATAAAACTGGTCGATTCCGCAATCGTGGCGATCCCCTCGCCCGGTGCGAGCTGCGTGTAAAGGGCAAGGGCCATCGCCTCGTCGGCAATCGCGGCAAGCATTCCACCCTGCAGCCACCCGACCCCGTTGTACATATCCGGCCGGACCGTCATCCTCAGAACTGCTTTCCCCTCACCGTAACTCACGACATCGATCCCCATCAGGCAGAAGAACGGGTTGGCGTCCCGCCCTTTCACCCGGA
>NZ_PIZH01000546.1 GCF_002835825.1 Methanoregula sp.
GGCCCCAGCTGATCGATGAACGGCAGCAGGCTCGTGGTCAGGGTAAGGATGATGAAGAAGATGATCCCCTGCGCAAAGTAGAAGATCATCACGTACTGGGAGAGGTTTCCCTCCTTCTCCCGCTCGATACCGATGATGCTGCGCATGTCCTCCGATGCTTTCAGGATGAGGTCGGCGACCGATCCTCCGGCATACGAAGCCTGGACCACGAGCGTGGTGTACCGGGTAATCAGCTCGGAGTGCAGGGTCTTTGCCATCGCCTTCATCGAGTCCTCGAACGACTTCCCGTACACCATCGAGGTCGAGGCGATCCGGATATTGGGTGAGAGAATCCCCATATCGGTCTTCGACAACTCCTTGACCGATTTGATAGGATCGAGCCCGCCCCGCATCAGCTCGGAGAGCTTGAAGAGAAACTCGGTGTAGAGCTCTTCTTTTCTCCGGGTTCTGCGCTTCTGGAGGGTGATGTCGATGGCGTACGGGGTGATGGCGATGATGACGGCAAAGGCGATCACCTCGTCAAGACCCATCGTCGGTCCGGGCCCCTTTTCCCCATCCGATTTTTTCACCGGATCTCCCGAACCTGTATCGGATACGTCACCTCCATCTTCGGCATTCATCTGGGCCATCAGTTCCTGGTAGGCCTTCAGCTTATCGCTCTCTCCGGCCTGGCCCTTCTCGATCCCCTTGATCGGAATTCCCGACAACGCTGCGCCGGCCACCAGCAGGAGCGCGATGAGCACCGGGATGAGTACGGTGAAGATCTCCCGGGGCGGGTTGTACAGGATGTGGATCCGCTCCCAGAGATCACCGGCCTCCTCTCTTTTTTTGGCAATGAAACTGCGGTTGTCTTCCATTTTTTGCATCTCACGGGGTTGTCGAATACTTCACCGACAGCATCTGCAAAAAGACGATGTTGATGAGCGGGATGATGAGATAGATGAGGAACATGAAGACATCCTTTGGCTCGAACGGCCCCAGCTCTATCCCGAGCGCGCCGGAGATGACAATCCCGAGGATCGCAAGGGTCAGCGTCATCACGACCCCGCCAAGATACCCTTCGCCAAAGATTGCGAGCGACTCCACGAACTCTTTGTAGGTGTGCCGGCGGATCGCCATCAGCTCCTTGCTCTTGGTCTCCAGGTACGACTTGAGTCCGCCGCCACCATAGATGATGTTGGTCATGTCCACGCAGATGTCCCGGAAGAGATCGGAAGGCGTGTTGTGGACAAGGCCGTTCATGGCCGTCACAAGATCTTCTCCCAGGATATCCACGCGGAAGAGCACTTTGCGGAACTCGTTTGAGATCTGGCCATAGTCCTCGCGCGAGAGCCGCCGGATGATCTCGAGCGGCGTTGCACCGGAACTTGCAAGGATGGACATGAA
>NZ_PIZH01000547.1 GCF_002835825.1 Methanoregula sp.
TGCCGGTTCCAGTCCAAGGGAACGGCTCAGGCTTAGCGGGACCCAGACCGAGCAGGCATCAAGCGGCGACTTCTCATACTCGTCCTTTATTCGCTGAATGATATGCGGTGAAATACCGGCAAGATCTCCTCCGCAGGTAAAAAGGGGGCCTTCGGCACCAAGACCGGTGACAGATTCTTCAAGATCCTCAACATATCCCCGTCCGGAAGCCAGTACCAGGGATATGCCTTGTGCCCGGCACCAGTTCTGGGTATAACGGGTATTCGGGGCAGCAACAACAATAACGTCAAGACCGGCTTCCTCAAAAGCGTCGATGACATAGGAAATCATCGGCCTGTTCAGGACCTGGACAAGCGGTTTCTCTCCAAGGCCGAGCCGGCTGCCCTGCCCCCCGGCCATAATCAGCGCAAGCATGCGGCCAGTGCCTCGATAAGAATGCGGTTTTCTTCCCGGTCCCGGACCGCGAGACGGATTGAGGTGGGGAGCCCGAATGATGAGCAGTTCCTGACAAGGACACCCCGCAGAAGCAGTTGTTCGGAGACATGGCCGGCGTCACGCCCGGCATCTGCAAGAATATAATTTGCTGATGATGGTGTGCAGGTCAGCCCGAGTGCGGTCAGCTCCCTGTCCAGCCATTCCCGCTCCCGGCATATGAGGGTGCGCGACTTATCCAGTTCATCAAAGTTCCGGAAAGCAGCGATGGCAAATGCTTCGGCAAATGCATTCACCGACCAGGGAGGTCGCACCAGTTCTATTTGCGCTATAAGATCCGGCTCCCCGAAGCCATAGCCAAACCGGATCCCGGGTACGGCAAAATTTTTCGTAAGCGACCGAAGCACGAAAAGGGAATCATTCCGGACATTTACGAGACTCTGGTTGGGATCGGACAGTTCGATAAACGCTTCATCAAGAAAGAGAAGCGCATCCGGAAATGGCATGGCGTCAAGAATGGTGCAGAGATTATCGCGGGTGTGCAGCGTACCCGTGGGATTATTGGGATTGCAGATAAACCGTATAAGCGCATCAGCATGAGTATAAGTCTGTCTTCCGCCGTAGAGCCTAGCGGAAAGCGCATATTCTCCGAATGTAGGATCTTCGATAAAAAAAGTTCCTCCCTTCTGTAGTACGACCGCACAGAAGAGGCGGATCAACTCGATGGACCCGTTTCCGACACAAATCTCTTCAACGCTTCTCCCGAACTGTTTCCCGATAACTTCCTTCAGGTTAAGGTAGCTGTCGTCAGGATAGCATTCAAGCATTCCGGGGTCAGGAGTCCATTTGACGTCAGGGGGAAACGGGTTGAGACTTGCACTGAAGTCCAGAACCGGCCCTCCTCTCTTTTCGATGGCTCGTTTGACGGTGCCGCCGTGCACAACCTTGGTA
>NZ_PIZH01000026.1 GCF_002835825.1 Methanoregula sp.
CTCGTCATTGGGTGCACCCACTCAGGTGAGACAGCGGAGACACTGATGGCACTCACGCGCGCAAAAGCGCACACCTGCCCAACCCTTGCGATCACCAATGTGCTCGGAAGCACGGTGACACGACTTGCGGATACAATACTCTACATGCGTGCCGGGCCGGAAATCAGCGTTGCTGCAACAAAGTCGTTCATTGCCCAGCTGGCAGTATTGATGCAAATTGTTAACAGGTTCTGCGGGAACAATAATGCCGAAACACTCCTCGATGCGCATAAGGCA
Organism: Methanoregula sp.; assembly: GCF_002835825.1. Classification (GTDB taxonomy): domain Archaea; phylum Halobacteriota; class Methanomicrobia; order Methanomicrobiales; family Methanospirillaceae; genus Methanoregula. The sequence continues at coordinate 277 of NZ_PIZH01000026.1, forward strand.
ATTGAAGAAGTCCTCCTTATGGACCTCTCGGAAACGGTGGGATTGTGCGAGAATGCCCAGAGCATTTTTTATGTTGGCAGGGGCGCTTTTTATCCGGTCTCCCTAGAGGGCGCCCTGAAGATGAAAGAGATCTCCTACATTCATGCAGAGGGGTACGCTGCAGGGGAACTCAAGCACGGGCCCTTTGCCCTCTTATCAGAAAAGACCCCGGTCATTGCGATCTGTATGCCAGGAGAGACATACGATGTAATGATCTCGAACATCAAGGAGATGAAAGCGCGGGGATCACCGGTTATCGCGATCGGGAGAGACGGGGATACTGACCTCCCGGAGATTTGTGATTTATTTATTCCCCTTCCGGGGGCAACCCTCCTTACTCAAATCCTGACTGCAACCGTAGTACTCCAGCTGATTGCCTATCATACTGCAGAAAAACTGGGCCGGGACATTGACCGCCCACGAAACCTGGCGAAGAGCGTGACTGTTGAATGATCGAATACGGAATAAATGTTGTAGGAGAACATGCCCTTATCTTTGAGCCTGTCACCCTGGGTTTTCCCTCCCGGGATAACATGACAAAGAAGGATTTTACAGGAACAACAATTGGAAAGAATGCTGTCATACGGTCAGGAACAATTCTGTATAGTGATGTTGTGATCGGGGAGGATTTCCAAACGGGTCATAATGTCATGATCCGGGAGAAGACCACTATTGGTGACCGGGTTGCCGTTGGTACTGGCACAGTGATTGAAGGAAATACGGTCATTGGGAGTGATGTCAGTATCCAGAGCATGGTCTACATTCCCACAGATACCCGGATCGGAGATCATGTGTTCATCGGTCCGAACGCGGTTCTGACAAATGATCGCTATCCGCCAACACGGATCGGAGGCCTCAGGGGCCCGGTGATAAAAAATGGCGCTGCCATTGGAGCCAATACAACCATTCTTCCGGGAGTCTGTATCGGTGAAGGAGCGCTTGTTGCAGCCGGATCCATTGTTACCCGGGATGTCCCTGATCATATGCTTGCCATCGGCTCACCCGCGAGAATACGGCATCTCCCGCCGGCTGTTACTGATAACGCGTAAAACCACGTGGTTTATTCTGAATCAAGAACAATACATCCACCTGTTTGATGAAGATCCTCCTTGTTTCCACCCAGGATTATATCCATCACCCGGTGCCGTCACGGCACCATTACCTGTTCGAGGAGCTTGCACAGCGGCATGAAGTACATGTGGCGCATTTCCATGTCAGCAGGGATGCCCCCCGCCCCACCCGCCTGGTTGTAGAAGAGGCTTCGTTATTTCCCCTGAAAAATCCCCTGCTGCATTATACCCTCAACGCTCCATATCACTATTTCATCTTCAATAAAATCATCCGAGATGGTAAATACAACGCTGTTGTTGCAGCCAATGTTCTTGCCGGATCTGCTGTAATAAGGGCTGCAAAAAACCATCATGTGCCGGTCATCTTCGACCTGAAAGACTGGTTCCCGGACTCTGCTGCAGCCTATTTTAAAGGCAGGACCCTTCAGGAAATCATCCGTAAAACTGTGTGGGTCGTTACACGTGACAACCTCTCCCGCAGCAATGCTATCACTACAGTCTCCCCCTCCCTTGTCGAAAAACTGGCAGGTTTTGGCTTCTCCGCACATCTCATTACAAACGGTGTTGATACAGATATTTTCAAGCCATGCGATGGGAATCCTGCACGGCAGGAACTCGGGATCGATCCTGAAGACTTTGTCATCGGTTTTTCGGGAAGCGTTGAGCGATGGTATGCCATCGATGCTATTATCCGGGCACTTCCGGCACTCATAGAGTACCGGAAGAAAACAAAACTCCTTATTGTGGGGGGATCCCTCTTCACCGATTACCAGCAGGAACTTGCCCAGCTGGCATCACACCTTGGCATCTCTGATCATGTGATCTTCACCGGGACCAAACCCTATCACGAACTCCCGCGGTACATTGCCACCATGGATGCCTGTACAATCCCCCTCCTCCCTGCCCAGTGGGGGGATATCGCGCTTCCCAACAAGTTCTTTGAATATTCCGCCTGCGGAAAGCCGATTGTCATGAGACCCATGCAGGATGTCGAGAAGATCGGCGGCCCTCATATCAGTGTTTACCGGACCCAGGATGAGTTTATTACCCTCATCAAAGATCTGATGGATCGCCCTGCCACATTCACCCTGAATTTTGAGAACCATAGCTGGAAAGAAAAATCCCGCCAGTTCGAAGAGATCCTGAAAACGATTACCTGACGCATTCAACCAAATTTATTAATTGTCCCACCCGAAACCAAGTACGGAAGATAGGCTGATTCCATGATATCCCTCGATCTTAAAAACCGTCTGACCTGGACTATTATAGTTCTTGTGGCATTTTTTTCCCTCTTCGCCCTCTGGCTCCGCCTGCTTCCCATGCTGAACATGGGAAACGCAGATATCCTCTCCCTCGTGGCCAGCGATGATCCGCTCTATAACCTCCGCCAGGTGGAGTTCCTTCTCGCAAATAATCTCCAGTACGGGTGGTTTGAACCGATGACCCAGTACCCGTTCGGCACATCGATTTACTGGGGTCCGCTCTTCCCGCTCACCGTGGCCATCGGGTGCCTGCTGACCGGTGCAACCACCCGCCCCGAGGTCATCCACATCCTTCTCATCGTTCCTCCGCTCATGGGTGCAGCAACCGTTGCCGTCATGTATTACGTCGGTAAGGTGTGCGATACCTGGAAAACAGGGCTCCTTGCATCCGGGTTTACCGCCATTGTCGCCGGGCAGTTTTTTTACCGGTCCATGTACGGGTATGCCGATCACCATATTGCTGAAGTCCTTTTCTCCGTGATATTCTGCCTGTTTTACATGTATTCTGTGCTTTTAGAGAAAGATACAAAGATTGATATCCGGAATATCCATTCCTTAAAAAGTTCGATTTTCATAGCAGCTCTTGCCGGTGTTGCCTACCTGCTTGGCCTGTTTGTGATGCCAACAATGATCCTCTTTGCGATGATTGTCGGGTTTTTTACCGTTGTTCAGTTCATCGTCGATTCGATCCGCCAGAGAACAAGCGAATATCTGGTAATTATCAATATCGTCATCTTCAGCATTGCAATCATCGGCCTTCTCCTCTTTGGTCTAAAGAGTCAGGGGCTTGATTTGTCGACCTATTCACTCGGCCATATTCTGGCATACCTTGCCCTCATCGGGGGTTCGGTCTATCTTTACATAATCCAGCGATGCCTGAAATCACGCCCATGGTATTTTTTTGTCTCTGCGGTTGTCGCTTCTGCAGCTCTCGTATCCCTCATCCTGTTCTTTGCCAGCCCGCAACTCTATTCACTCTTTATATCTGCATTGTATGCCTTCTTCGGTCAGGCCGCAGTAACAGAAACTGTGCAGGAAGCCCGTGGCTGGAGTGTCGATGGGGCGTGGCTGACGTTCAGTTACGGACTCCTCCTCATGGCCGGCGGGATCCTCGTCATGCTCTACAACAATTTCCGCCATGAACGTCCAGAACAGGTTTTTGCTATCGTCTGGACAATCGTCATGCTGTTCTCCACATGGCAGCACATCCGGTATGAATACTACCTTGCAGTCAACGTTGCCCTGATGTCAGGTGTCTGTGCAGGATTTGTTTTCGAGAAGAGCTGGCCTGAAATCAGGAGACTCATCTCAGGCGCTGTGCTACCCGATTCCTCGGACCAGAAACTCGCTAGAGCGGATAGTGAGAAAACAGGCAAGCAGAAAAAGCAGAAAAAGACAGGAAAAACTCCTTCCGCCAGCTCCGGCACGCACTTCCTTCCCCTTGCTGCTTCAGTCCTTGTAGTTGTCATCGCGCTCCTCTTCATTTACTCATCGGTTTCGATTAGTTACACCAATGGATTAAGCCGTGGGACAGACATGAATCCAGACTGGAAGGAGTCCGCGGAATGGCTGGTGAACAATACTCCTGATACCGGAGTGGGGTATCTTACTGCATACGACAGGGATACCTTCAGCTATCCCGATGAATCCTACGGTATCATGTCATGGTGGGATTACGGGCACATCATCACAACCGTTGGCAAGAGAATCCCCAATGCCAATCCCTTCCAGCAGGGAGTGGAAGGAGATACAGGTTCTGCAGCGTATTTCATGTCCCAGTCGGAAGACAACGCGAACAGAATCGCTGACTATCTTGGGACCCGCTACATTATCACTGACATAGAGATGGCCCAAGGAAAATTCTGGGCAATGGCTACCTGGTATAATGCAACAGCCGCTGCAGGTCCGTATTACGATATGGTATTTGCACCCGGCCAGAGCGGCGGGTACAACTCGGTGCTCCTCAATAAGCAGCCCTATTATCTCTCCACGGTTTCCCGTCTCCACAATTTCGATGGATCGATGGCTGCTCCTTCGGATAAGGTCTATTACATCGTGTGGGCGGATTCCAGCATTACCGGGCAGAGTATCCCGGTTGTCACTGAAGGCGCCCTAATGGATCCCGCATCCGCAGCGCAGAAGGCCGAACAGTACAACAACAATCCTATGCCAGGATATCATGCTTCCGTGTACAGTTCAGATCTCCTCGCCCCCATAGATTCGGTGCCTGCATTACGCCATTATCGCCTTGTCCACGAATCCCCCACTGATGTGGCACCTTCGGAGGCAATTGACCTGAAATATGTAAAAGTTTTTGAGTATGTCAAAGGTGCCCATATCAAGGGGGAAGGGATCATCGAGATCCCACTCGTCACCAATAAAGGCAGAAACTTCACCTACCGGCAGGAGAGCATGAACGGGGAGTTCATTGTTCCGTATTCAACAACCGGTAATCCCTATGATGTGAAGGCCACAGGAAAATACAAGATAACCGGGTCCGGGCAGGAATTTGATGTTCCGGAATCCGCTGTCATGCAGGGACTGACAATACAATAATTCTATCCTCATATTTACACTCCACATCGCTGTTCCGGGTTCCCGGACATGCGGTAAAAAACCTTATAATCCACAATACCCATTTTCTCGTATGCTTGCAGAAGAGATGGCACTGGGGATGCGGGTACGGTACCCGCGAACCGGCACCGCTGGCAAGGTCCTCCGTATCGAAGAGATCCGGGGTGTGACCTTTGCCGAGCTGGATTCCACGAACCTCTTGTACCGCGTCGATAACCTGATACCGGCAACAGCCACGAACAAGTCGGACCCCGCGATCCAGGAAGATGCGAAGAATATCATTGCCCGCGAGCGTGAATACGCGGCAGGCAGCGAATTCCAGGATGCACTCAAAAACATCGACCAGAGTTGTGAGGGCGGGGGATAGTTCCATTCGCCGCCTTTTCTGGTTAGCATTAAAAGTGATACGTATTGGTGTTCCGAATCATTCGGGAAATCCATTTTTCTGCCGGGGTTTTTTCAGGCTTTTTGTAAAGAGAATCAGGGTGCCATTATTAGAATCCGTATAAATCAAGAGAACACGCGATACATATCCTCATAAAAGGCACCAAATACAAGCCTTTACTCCACTGGTTACGTATAAGTAGGTTTGGCCTATATACAATAAGGAGGTTCGATTTCATTTGCACGATGTGACAGTTCCCAGTGTGAATATCGGGGTTGTCGGTCATGTTGACCATGGTAAGACAACGCTCGTCAATGCGCTCACCGGGACGTGGACAGATCGCCACAGCGAAGAGGTGAAGCGGGGCATCTCTATCCGATTGGGGTACGCAGATGCTACATTCTACCGCTGTGAGCGGTGCGAAGGCACCGATGCTTTCTCCACCCGTTCTGAATGCCCGGTCTGTGGAGGCACGGGGACTCCCTTCCGTTCCATCTCGTTCGTCGATGCACCGGGTCACGAGACCCTCATGGCAACCATGCTCTCGGGTTCAGCGCTGATGGACGGGGCAATGCTTGTCATTGCGGCGAGCGAGAAGTGCCCGCAGCCCCAGACCAAGGAGCACCTGATGGCTCTGGAACTGGTAGGGATCAAGAAGATCGTCATCGTCCAGAGCAAGATCGATGTCGTAAGCCAGAAAGAGGCCGTGGATAATTACAACGAAATCAAAAAATTCGTGAAGGGAACTATTGCAGAAGAGGCTCCCATCATCCCGGTCTCGTCACAGAAAGGGATCAACATGGGAGCCCTCGTGCAGGCGCTTGATGAGGTAATTCCGGTTCCGGAACGCGATCCTGATGCCGAACCGGTGATGCTGATTGCCCGTTCATTCGATGTGAACAAGCCCGGATGCAACTGGAAGGACGTGAAAGGCGGTGTTGTCGGGGGGTCTCTTATCCGGGGCATCCTCCGCGCCGATGAAAAAATCGAGATCCGTCCAGGAAGGCAGACTCAGGTCGAGAACAGGATCAAATGGATCCCCATCACGACGACAGTCACGTCAATCAATGCCGGATCGAAGATCGTTGAGACCGCAACCCCCGGCGGACTGCTCGGCGTGGGTACGAGGCTTGACCCGGCACTGACAAAAAGCGATACGCTTGCCGGGCAGGTGCTTGGGCATGAGGGGAAACTCCCCCCGGTCTGGGACAAGATCCGGTGCAGGGTAACCCTCATGGAGCGGGTTGTCGGTGCAACGAACGAGCTTGTCATTGAGCCGCTGAAGCATTCCGAACCGTTGATGCTGTCTGTTGGGACCGCAGTCACGGTCGGCGTTGTTACGAGCACCAAGAAAGACAGTGTCGAGATACAGCTGAAACGACCCGTTTGTGCCGAGGTCGGCTCACGGATCGCTATCAGCCGGCAGGTGGGAGCACGCTGGCGCCTGATCGGGATGGGCGTTCTGGGAGAGTAACGGTTCTCCTTGACGCCAATGCACTGATGATGCCAGCCCAGTTCCAGATCGATCTCTTCGATGAGATCAGGAACCTTCTTGGGGGGTTCGAACCCATCGTACTCGCATCCGTGATGCATGAACTGAACGGGCTGGCACGGGCACAAGGCCGCAACGGGGCTGCCGCACGCATGGGACTCATGCTCGGGGAGCGGTGCACGATCGCGGAGACAGCTGCCCGGCAACCGGAGCCGGTTGATGAGCAGATCATTGATTATGCTGTCCGGAATAACAGTATCGTAGTCACGAACGACCGGGGATTGAGAGAAGCACTGCTTGCACGCGGGATTGGTGTCATATCTATGAGAAAACAGAAGAAACTGGAATTATTGCGGAGATGAGGTGAAGGATGTATCACAAACTGATGCTTGAAGACAAGGTCCGGGTCCCACCCCAGAGACTGGGCGAGAATCTCGAAAAAGTGATCCTTGATGTCCTCCAGGAGCAGCTTGAAGGGAGTATTGACAAGGAGATCGGGATCTTTATCTGCGTTACGAAAGTGACGGATGTCGGGGAAGGAGAACTCGTTCCCGGTGACGGCGGTGTCTACTACGATGTCAAGTTCGAGGCACTGGTGCTCCGGCTTGCCCTCCAGGAAGTGATTGAAGGGGTTGTGGTTGAGACCACCAGCTTTGGTGCGTTCGTCAGCCTTGGCCCGATCGACGCCATGCTGCACGTAAGCCAGATCTCCGATGAATACATCAACTACGACGAGAAGAACGCCCGGCTGATCTGCCAGGAGTCCAAGCGCTTCATCGGTGTCGGCGATGTTGTCCGCGTCCGCGTCGTGACATTATCCTTAAACGAGCGCGAGCCCCGCGACAGCAAGATCGGGCTGACAATGCGCCAGGCAGGCCTTGGCACAGCCCTCTGGCTGGAAGAGGAGATAGAGAAAGAAAAGGAAAAGTCCGGGCAGTCTTCCGGCTCCGGGAAGGAGAAGCCAGCCGAGAAGGCAAAGGGCAAGAGGAAGGAGCATGCCGCCGGCGAATAAGAAGAAGCAGGGAAAAGTCTGTCGTGACTGCCACCGGGTTGTCGATGGCGAGAGCTGCGTTATCTGCGGCACCTCCAACTTAAGCGATGACTGGTCCGGATACCTGGTCATTATCGACCCGGAAAATTCCGAAGTGGCAAAACGTATGAATATCAAGCTCCCCGGCCGGTACGCGCTGAAGGTCCGCTGATGCTCACCCTCCAAGAAGAGCACCGCAAGCTCTTCAAGGACCCCTTTGGCGAACTGTATCCCGAGATAACGGATATCCTTCCCCAACTCTCCCAAAAAACTGTTTTTACTGTCGGGGACGTGGTAACCCACAACCTGCGTAAGGCAGGAATAATCCCTGCAGTCGGAATTATTGACGGGTACACGATGCGCTCTCCCTGTAACCGGGCGCCTGCGATATCCGGTGAATCCCTGCGCGTGAAAAATCCTGCAGGCACACTCACCGATGAACTGATTGCGGCAATAGAGCACGCAGTAAACCACCCCCCACTCACCATCATTGTTGATGGCGAGGAAGACCTTGCAGTGATTCCCATGGTTATTGCCGCACCGCTCGGATCCATTGTTCTCTACGGACAGCCCGGGGAAGGTGTCGTCCTCCGCACGGTTACCCCCGGTGCAAAGGATACGGCACAGGGGTTTCTTGAACGGTTTATCCGTTCAGGGGAATAATCCTGCAGCCGTGCGTTCCTTTGGGCAGCTTCGCTTTTTCAGGGGACTGACGAAGGTCATGTTTTAAATAACCCGGTTTCCAATAATTACAGGATATCGATGGACTTTGAGATCACCAGCGATAAAAGGAATGAACTTTTATCCAGAAGAGAGGTTCAGTTTACCCTCAAATACGACGGGGCCACCCCCTCCCGTATGCAGATTGTCGGGAAACTCTGCGCCCTGCTCAATGTAAAAGAGCACCAGGTCACCCTTGACACGCTGCACAGCAGCTTTGGCAAGACAGAACTCACCGGCTCCGCCCGGGTATACGAGAGCGAGGAAAGCCGGAACAAAACCGAGCGCCCGCACCTTGCAGCGCGCGGCATGCCCAAGCCCAAGGAAGAGGCGGCATAACCATGGCAGCAAAGAAGGCGGCAGTCTCGAAGGCCCCCAAGAGAGGCGCATACTTCAAGGTCGATGGTGCAAAGGTCACCACCGAAAAGAAATACTGCCCGCGCTGCGGACCCGGTGTCATGATGGCGGACCATAAGGACCGGACCACCTGCGGCAAGTGCGGATACACAGAATTCAGAAAGTAAGCATCATCAATGCCTGTTTTTGGGCAGATACTGGGGATAGAGGGCACGGCCTGGAACCTCAGTGCCGCTCTTTTTGATTGCGATCTCGTTTCACTTGTTTCACGGCCATACTGTCCTGTTCAGGGGGGCATCCACCCGCGTGAGGCTGCGCAGCACCATGCCTCTGCGATGAAAGAACTGATCGGCACGGTCCTTACGGAGCCGGAGAAGATTGAAGGGATTGCATTCTCACAGGGGCCGGGGCTTGGCCCCTGCCTCAGGACGGTTGCCACCGCTGCCCGTTCGCTCGCCCTTGCCCTTGATGTCCCGCTCGTGGGGGTGAACCACTGTGTCGCCCATGTCGAAATCGGATGCTTTGCCACCGGTTGCAGAGATCCCATTGTTCTCTATGCCAGCGGCGCGAACACCCAGGTCATCGGGTACCTGAACGGGAGATACCGGATATTCGGGGAAACACTGGATGTCGGGATTGGCAACGCCCTTGATAAATTTGCCCGGGCAAAGAACTTCCCGCACCCGGGCGGCCCGCATATCGAAACGCAGGCAAAGGAGGGTAAGTACATCGACCTCCCCTACACCGTGAAGGGGATGGACCTTGCATTCTCCGGCCTTGTCTCGGCTGCAAAGGACCATAAGGCTCCCCTGCCGGATGTCTGCTACAGCCTGCAGGAGACTGCGTTTGCGATGTGCGTGGAAGTAACAGAACGTGCGCTGTCCCTCACCGGAAAGAGCGAGGTACTCCTCGTCGGGGGTGTCGGTGCGAACCGAAGGTTGCAGGAGATGCTCCGGGTCATGTGCGAGGAGCGCGGTGCCGAATTTTTCGTTCCCGAACAAAAATATCTCGGTGACAATGGCGCAATGATCGCCTACACGGGAAAACTGATGCTGGAGAGCGGAGTGTCATGCCCGGTTGAATCATCCCGGATCAATCCTTCATTCCGCTCGGACGAGGTTGAAGTAACCTGGAAGAGGGAGGTCCCGGGAAGAGATCTCCCCGGCAGGGCTCCGGGTGCCCAGCAACGCGGTGCAGAAGCGGTCATCACCTTCCGTGAGGGAAAAGCAGAGAAGCACCGGGTCTCCAAACGGTACCGTGTGGCGGCGCTGGACAAGCGCCTGATAACGGAGCGGACCCGGGCCGAGGCACGGCTCATCCATGCGGCACGCAAAGGGGGCGTGCCAACACCGATAATTTCCGATATCACCCCCGACACGATCATGATGGAACAGGTGCGGGGAACCCTGCTGACAGAAGACCTTTCAGAGGAAAACCTGCAGGAGGCCGGCCGCGTCATCGGCCTGCTCCACCGTGCAGAGATCATGCATGGCGACCTCACTACCAGCAACCTGATCCTGCGTGAGAGCGACGGGAAATGCGTGCTGATCGATTTCGGCCTTGCGCAGGCAACAAGCGAGATCGAGCAGCGGGGCGTGGATATCCACGTCCTCTTTCAGACGCTCGAGAGCACCGCCCCTGAACGCGCAGAATCGCTGAAGGCCGCGTTCATCACAGGATACAGCGGGACGTTTGAAGGCGCTGGCGAGGTCATCGCCCGCGAGCACGAGATTGAATTGCGGGGGAGATATCTCTGAAGATCACGGTCGTAACCGGGAATGCACACAAAGCCGCAGAGGTTGCAGCATTCTTCCGTGGCACTGCGGAGATCACTCACATCTCCCTCGATTTGCCTGAGCATCGCTCCGATGACGTGGGTGAGATCGCCCAAGGCAAGGCCGGGTATGCTTACGAACAGCTGAAGACCCCGCTCATCGTGGATGACACGGGTTTCTTCATCGACGCGCTGAACGGTTTTCCCGGCCCGTATGCAGCCTACGTACTGAACACGATCGGAAACAGCGGCATCCTGAAGCTGATGAAGGGGCGGGAAGACCGCAACGCCCGGTTTGTCACGGCCATTGCGTTTGCTGACGAGAACGGCGTCCGTGTATTCAAAGGCACCATTGAGGGCAGGGTTACACAAACCCCGCGGGGGGAGGAGGGGTTCGGCTACGATCCTATCTTCGAGACAGGAGAGAAGACCCTTGCAGAGATCCCCCTCGAAGAGAAGAGCAGGATCTCCCACCGGGCACGGGCACTCGCAGCATTCCATGACTGGTTTGTAGAGGAATACCGGGTGCCCCGAAACGCAAACGGTTAATAGGTCTTACAGCTTTGTTATAAGGG